>JAUWWB010000169.1 GCA_030617085.1 Candidatus Omnitrophota bacterium | reverse complement strand
ACTTGAGGATGTTGGCTATGTAAACATCTTCCCTTTTGAGGCCTATAGACTCGATGATCTTCGTCAAGAGCTGTCCCCCGCGTCCGACAAACGGCCGGCCCTGCCTGTCTTCTTCCCGGCCCGGAGCTTCCCCGATGAACATCAACTTCGCGCGCGAGGAGCCCTCGCCGAAGACAACATTCGTCCTGGTCTTCGCAAGGGGGCACCGCTGACAGGACGACACCTCTTCCGAGAGTTTCGCCAGCCTGGTCTTCTTCTCCCCCGAACCTCCCCCCGAGCCGGAAAGATATATCTCCCCCACACCCCCCATCATCTCCGCCTCGACCGCCCGCTTGACACCGGTTATGAGATCCTTCATTTCGTTGTGCGTCATTATGCTTCCTTACTCTGTTCGCCCCACAGGCAAAGGGCAGGCACGGGGGCCTGCCCCTACATTTTTCTCACCTACACCCCAATATCCCCAAGCACAACATCCACCACTTCCTCCGCCGCGTGCGGCCGGCGGATCTTCTCGATGGCCGCCTTGAGCGAATCGTCAATATCCCGTGACATGAGGACCCTGTCCACCTCGACCGGTATATCTTTCAGCTTTTCGGCTTTCACGGCGGCGCCGTTATCAAGGAGGAAGCACTCGTTCCATGTCTCCTGCCCGGGGATGGAGGCGAACAGTATCATCGGCAGACGCGCGTTCAATGCTTCGGTTACGCTTATCCCCCCGGCTTTTGTTATCATCAGGTCAGATACCCCCATCAATTCGGCTATCTTTTCGGTATATCCGAACGCTAATAACGGGTAATCCAGCCTCTCCCTCAAAAGTCCCAGTTTTTCATAAAGCGCCTCGTTGCGCCCGCAAACCGTGATCACCTGGATATCGGCGCGGCACGCGTTCAATGAAAGCAGCATCTTCTCGACGGGGCCGACGCCGAAACCGCCACTGAAAAGAAAGACCGTCTTTTTCTTCGCGTCCAGGCCGTGAGTGCGGCGCACTTCCCTGCGGTCAAATTCTCCGCTGAACTCTTCCAGCGTCGGGATCCCCGTAACGGTGACCTTCTCCGGCGGGATGCCTCTTTTGACCATTTCCACCGATGCCGACGGCGAGCCGACAAAATACCTGTCCACGTGCGGCGATAACCAGTAACTGTGCGGGCCGTAATCGGTCATGGCCGCGTATATCCGTGAGCGAAAACCCTCGACCTGCTTCAGTCCCGTTGCTATACCCGGCAAAAGAAAATGAGTGGCCACTATGGCATCCGGAGATTCCTCAGCCAGCTTCGGCTTCAGCATCTTCAGATTACGCAGATCCAGACTCTCGCGTAAATTCCTCGTCATTGCGTCTACGGCTGGATGATTGGGGAAATAATACAGCCCCGCCCACAGGCACTTGGCATGGTTCACGAGAGAAAGATAGAAAGTAGTGTATAAAAACCTGTAGAACCCGGAAGCGTATTCAAGCAGATCTATGGCCTTGACCTCGACGGAACCTTTGACCCTGTCCCGGAAGGCCCTCAGAAGCGCCATGGCCGCCTTCTCATGCCCTAACCCGGCGGTAGAATAAATGATAATGATCTTCTTCATGATCCCCTGTTATCAGTTATCAGTGATCAGTTATCAGTTATCAGTAACCAGGATGATCTTTCTGATAACTGTTAACTGTTAACTGATTATCATTCGCGCGGCTTCCAGGATATCGTCGCAGATATGATCCGGCTTGTGGTCCCAGCCTGCCGCGTCTTCCCGTGATGATTTTCCCGAAAGGACGAGAATGGTCCTAAGCCCGACTTTCTTCCCGGCCTGCATGTCGCTCTCGGTATCCCCGATGTAGAATTTATCTTCGAGACTCTGTATGCCAAGCTCCTCCTGCGCCATCAGAAAAAGCCCCTCTTTGGGCTTGCGGCAGGGGCATTCATCCTCCTTGCAGTGGGTGCAGTAAAAAATGTCCGCGATGACGCCGCCCGCTTCTTCTATTTGCCGGGACATTTTCACGGTCAGGTCGTTCAGGTCTTCTTCGCTAAAATAACCCAGGCCCACGCCCTGCTGGTTCGAGATGATAACGACCCCGTACCCGGCATCCGAAAGCCGCTTGATCGCTTCCAGAACCCCCGGCAAAAACTGAAAGTCCTCCCAGCGCGTGACGTACCCGTACTCGGTCCACCCCGCGGGATCCTTATTGATCACGCCGTCCCTGTCTAAGAAAACGTATTTATCAGGCATTGCATCCCCCCATGTTTAAATTAAAAATCAAATATCAAATATCAAAATGACATATCAAAATGTAAAATGTTTTCTTAAGCAACGACGCAGAGGGCAAAGCAGAGGATCCTCCCAAAGTCACGGCGCTCGCGAGATTGCTTCGCTTCGCTCGCAATGACGGAAGCGAAGTGGTCCTCCCAAAGTCACGGCGCTCGCGAGATTACTTCGCTTCGCTCGCAAGGACGGATGCGAAGTGGCCCTCACAAAGTCACGGCGCTCTCGTCATTGCGAGCGAAGCGAAGCAATCTCAGCCCGCGTTAACGCACACATTATCTCCTTTT
>JAUWWB010000071.1 GCA_030617085.1 Candidatus Omnitrophota bacterium | reverse complement strand
CGGTTCCGCCGAACATAGCGCAGAAGATCGTCGAGAAGAGTAAGAGGGAGGCGAAGGCGGAGGTTTAGTTCGGAGTTCGGGGTTCGGAGTTCGGAGTGAGGGGGGCGGTACGTTGTTCGCCGGCCTTAGGCGGGCGAACCCGTATCACCGCGGGGCAAAGGGCAGGCACGGGGGCCTGCCCCTACATTTTTCTCCGAACTCCGAACTCCGAACTACGAAGAGAGCAAAAAGGAGCAACACATGTCCGGTCATTCTAAATGGGCCAGTATCAAGCATAAGAAGGGGGCGCTGGATGCCAGGCGGGGGAAGCTGTTCACTAAGCTTATCCGCGAAATAACCGTTGCCGCGAGGGAAGGCGGGGGAAATCCCGACGCCAATGCCAGGCTGCGCCTTGCTATCCAGAAAGCCAGGGACGCGAATATGCCGGCGGACAACATCAACCGCGGCATAAAAAAGGGCACGGGTGAACTGGAAGGAGTCTCTTACGAGCCGGTTTCTTTTGAGGGATACGCGCCCGGCGGGGTAGCCGTGATAGTGGAAGGCCTTACCGACAACAAGAACCGGACGACCAGCGAGGTCCGCAGCGTTTTCAGCAAGCGCGGCGGGAACATGGCGGGCGCCGGGTCGGTCGCGTTCCAGTTTGAAAGGAAAGGCGTTTTCATGGTCAGGAAAGAGGACGCGGACGAGGAAGAGCTCCTCGAGATCGCGCTGGATGCCGTGGCGGAAGACCTTACTGTCGATGAGCTGTTCTTCCAGATCACATGCGCGCCGCACGATTTTGACAGGGTCCGGTCCTGCCTCGCCGGGAAAAACGTGCCCATAGAATCGGGAGAGCTCAGCATGGTCCCCAAAAACGAGGTCAAAGTGGAAGACCCCGAAACGGCAAAAAAGGTCCTGGCGCTGGTAGAGGACCTCGAGGACAACGACGACGTCCAGAACGTCTATTCGAACTTTGACATTCCGGATGAGGTGCTAAAGCAGATCGAGCTTTAGGTTTTAGGTGTTAGGTATTAGGTGATAGTTGTTAGGTGATAGTTGATGGGGGGTGCGCTTCGGATAAACGTAGCACGCCCTATCTAAACCTATGACCTATGACCTATCACCTATGACCTAAAACCTAAAACCTATACCCTAATGAAAATACTAGGCGTCGACCCAGGACTGCAGATGACCGGGTACGGGCTGATCGAGGCGGGCGGCCCGGAACGGATGAAGTTCGTAGAAGCGGGCGTCATAAAGACATCCTCCGGGGACGGTATCTCGAGGCGTCTTGCCGAGATACATGAGAATCTTACGGACATCATAACAGAACACAGGCCCGCCGTTCTTGTCCTCGAAAAGCTTTATTCCCATTATAAGCACCCCACCACGGCAATACTCATGGGGCACGCCAGGAGTATCGCCTGTCTGGGTTGCGGTATCAATAATGTCAGGCTTGTGAGCTATTCCGCGACGCGTACCAAGAAAGCCGTGACCGGCAACGGCAGGGCCAGCAAGCATCAAGTGCAGAGCATGGTCGCCTCGCTTCTCAACCTGAATACGCTCCCCGAACCCTTTGACGTAAGCGACGCGCTTGCGATGGCTATTAGTTATGTGTATATTGAGGGGGTGGGGTAGTTCGGAGTTCATAGTTCGTAGTTCGGAGCGGCCTAACTGCATGTAGGGGCAGGCCCCTGTGCCTGCCCATTTGCCATAGTTCGGAGTTCGGAGGTTTTTAATCATGATATCGCGAATATCGGGTACTATCAGAGGCAGGAAAAAAGGGGCTTTACTTATCAGCTCCGGGGGGATGTGTTACGAGGTTCTGCTTCCGCTTGCCGTCATGAGAGCCGTGGAAAGGGAGAACGCCCTGGAAGGGCAGGTGGAACTTGTCACGTACCATTACTATCAGATGGAGCCTTCGCGGGCCGTTCCGGTGCTTATCGGGTTTCAGAACGAAGTCGAGAAGGAGTTTTTCGAGAAGTTCATCTCGGTCTCCGGGGTCGGGCCGCGCGCGGCGTGCCGGGCCCTTGCGGAGCCTTTCTCGACGATAGCCGGGGCCATTGATTCGGGGGATTCTTCTTTCCTTAAGCGGTTGCCGGGCATAGGGGAGCAGAGAGCCCGCCTTATTGTGGCAAAGCTTCAGGGAAAGGTCGGCAAGTTCGGCCTTATACGGGACGAATTCGCGAAGGGGACAAAGGAGCGGGAAGATATCAAGAGCGAGGCCCTTGAGGTCCTTCTTCAGCTGCAGTACAGGAAAAGCGAAGCGGAAGAAATGATCCGCAAGGCCATGGAAAGGGAACCGGACCTCAAGACGAGCGAGGAGCTGTTGAACGCGGTGTACAGGGAGAGGAAGGGTGAGTAGTTCGTAGTTCGGAGTGCGTGAGGCATCGGCGTTTTGCGGGACAAGAATGTCCCGCCTATTCGGGTGTGTGTGGGTGTAGGCGACGCCCTACCCCCTCCCGAATAGGCGGGGCTTTCCAGCCCCGCATTTTTAGGCGGGAATCTAAAAAGGGCGGACATGGTTAAGAAGAAGCGCGAGAGATTCGTGGATAAGGGGAGTGAGATAGTCCGGCAGGGCGAGACCGAAGACGACAGGATAATGAACCTTTCTCTCAGGCCGGCGTTGCTCAAAGATTTCATCGGGCAGGACGCGATGGTGGATTCGCTTGTTATAGCGCTTAAAGCCGCCGCGAAAAGGAACGAGCCGATGGAACATCTGCTTTTTTCCGGCCCCCCGGGGCTGGGGAAGACCTCCCTTGCGCATATAATCGCGAACGAAAGCGGCGCGAAGATCACCGCCACGAGCGGACCGGCCATCGATAAGGCCGGAGATCTTATAGGCATCCTTACCAACCTTTCGGAAGGGGATATCCTTTTTATCGACGAGATCCATCGCCTTTCCAAGGTGGTGGAGGAATTTATTTATCCGGCAATGGAGAATTATCAGATAGATTTTCTGATCGATAAAGGGCCTTACGCAAAGACAATAAAATTTAACCTCAAGCGGTTCACGCTTATCGGCGCGACTACCCGCGCGGGCCTTTTAAGCGCTCCGCTGAGAGACAGGTTCGGGATGTTCTTGCATCTTGAGTTTTACCCGCCGGAAGAATTGGAGATAATCACCAGGCGTTCCGCCGGACTTCTCGGCATACCGATAGATGGCGGCGGGGCAGCCGAGATCGCGATGCGTTCAAGGGGGACGCCCCGTATCGCTAACCGCCTTTTGCGAAGGGTAAGGGACTGGGTGGAGGTCAAGTCTGACGGCAGGATCACGCGGGAGGCCGCGATCAAGGCTCTTGCCGTCCACGGGATAGATGAAAAAGGCCTGGACCGGATAGACCGGCGGCTTTTGGAGGTAATATATTCCTCGTATAAAGGCGGACCCGCGGGGATCGGAGCCCTGGCATCGGCGCTCAACGAGGAAACCGATACCATAGAGGACATAGTCGAGCCGTATCTTCTGAAGATAGGTTTCCTGAGAAGGACCCCCCGCGGCCGCGAGCTGACCGAGGAAGCTTACAGGTACATGGGGAAGATGGCCGGAGGCGAGGGGGAAAGTAATTCATTGTAATTATGACAGTGTGGCGCGCATCGTAGTAATTTATAGTAATTTGGTGTTATTTATTGTTTAGCAGAATGCAACCACGGCGGACTCACCCGCCAGAGTGACAATGAACCACAACCAATTACCATAAATTACTATAAATTACGACAAATTACCATAAATTACTATAAATTACCATTTGATTGCATTTGACTTGCCAGAGGTGCCATGCTGCAGATCACCGGAAGATACCTGATCCTTTTTGCCGTGATCCTTATCCTGTGCGGCTCGGCCTTTGGATTCTTTTTTGTTCCCCCCGGGTTTTATCCTGCCTCGGAGCAGCCATTCATGGTGCGCGTCCGCCTTGCTCATGACGCGAATGTCCTGAAGCTCGGAGCGGAGACCGGGTGTGAGATACGCGACGCTGAGACGGGAGAGCTGCTGGAAAAACGCGCCGCGATCCCAGCGGGCACGAAAGTCTCTCCCACCGGCGCGGGCATAACGCTCGGCGAAAGGGTGTTCGCTGCCCGGGCTATCCGCGTTTCTCCTTCCGTAGGCGGCGCGGTCAGCCTGGATGGAACGGCTTACAGGGGGCACCTGGATATCATCAATAAAGGCAAAGAGCTTGACGCGGTGAACACCGTGGAACTGGAAGACTATCTCAAGGGCGTGCTGCCGCGGGAGGTGCATCATCGCTGGCCCTTTGAGGCGCTGAAGGCGCAGGCGATCGCTTCGCGCAGCTACGCGGTGCACGAGGCCCTCAGGCGCAAGGGCAAGGAGCATGACCTGACGGACGATGCGTCCACACAGGTTTACGGGGGGCGGTCCGCCGAGCGGTGGTGGACGACCAGGGCGGTGGAAGCGACGAAAGGCAAGGTCCTGGAGCATAAAGGGGAAGTCCTGTCGGCATACTTTCATTCCTGCTGCGGCGGGCACACGCGGAATGTTTCGAGCGCGTGGGGGACAAGGGCTTGCCCTGCACCGAATGGTGCAGGGGCTGGACCCCTCAGTGGCGTGAAGTGCCCGTGGTGCCGGCTGTCGCCGAATTTTCGCTGGCAGGCGCGGGTATCGCCCCGGGCCATTTCCGGGGGGCTCAGGGAGCGAGACCATGATATCGAAAGGGTCGATGATGTCAGGGGCGGGCTTCGTGACGGTTCGGGGCGCCTTGAATACGTGAAGGTAAGATGTCATGACAGGTGGTTCGAAATAGGGACCGAAGATCTCCGTTCCGTCGTAGGCAGAGGGGTTTTAAAAAGCGCGAAATTTCACGTAAGAAGAGAGCCTCTGTATTATCTTTTCGACGGGCGCGGCTGGGGACACGGGGTAGGGATGTGCCAGTGGGGCGCGTTCGCATTGGCGCTGAAGTGGTGGAAGGCGGAGAGGATACTGGGCTACTATTATCCAGGCGCTAAGGTTGTGGGGATATGAAGCTTGGGGAATTTTATTATGAACTGCCGCGGGGGTTGATCGCGCAGGAACCTCTGGAAAAGAGGGACATGTCGCGTTTGATGATCGTGGACCGGGCAACGGGAAATATAGAGGAGAAAATCTTCCGGGATATCACGGGGTATTTCCGGAAGGGGGATTGCCTGGTGCTGAATGATACGCGCGTGATCCCGGTCCGTCTTCATGGCAGGAGAAAGACGGGCGGGAAGGTGGAGATATTCCTCCTCGATCCCTATTCGGAGACGCCGCGGGTGCTGGTGCGACCGTCAAAGCGCGTCAGGCAGGGGGAGAGGATCGAACTTGAAAGCGGCACGGAGGCCGTCGTTCTCGGGCCGGCCGGCCCCGGACGGTTTGTGCGGTTTGACGCGCCGATAGGCGAAGTCCTGAAATGCGGGCACATGCCGCTGCCGCCGTATATAAACCGGAAAGACAGGTCCGGGGATAAGGATAATTACCAGACGGTGTACGCGCGCAAGGATGGCGCCACTGCTTCTCCCACGGCCGGCCTTCATTTTACGAGAGAGCTCCTCGGCAGGCTTGAAGAAAAAGGCGTGGCTATAGTTTATGTTACGCTGCATACCAGCTACGGGACCTTCGCGCCCGTCGCGGAAGAAAACATCGAGGAACACGTAATGCACGCGGAGCATTACGAGATAAGCGGGGAGGCCGCGGATACGGTCAACGGGGCAAGATCTTCCGGGGGGAGGGTATTCGCGGTGGGGACCACCTCTATGCGGGTGCTGGAGACGGCCGCCGTGGAAACGGGAAGCGTCGCGCCGTGCTCCGGGGAGACGGATCTTTTTATCTATCCCGGGTATGAATTCAAAATAGTCGATGCCATCGTCACCAATTTTCATCTTCCGGAGTCGACGCTCCTAATGCTGGTGAGCGCTTTCACGGGCAGGGACCTTATTTTTGAAGCGTATAAAAGGGCCGTCTTCCCGCGGCGTTCAATAAACCTGTCCCTGGACCTCGCGGCCCATCTGAGCGTCATGTCAACGGAATCTTCCACGTAGTCCCTGGCGGCCGGGTAGTGGACGCACTCGTCCAGCG
>JAUWWB010000025.1 GCA_030617085.1 Candidatus Omnitrophota bacterium | reverse complement strand
CCTCCAGCCCTCATTTTCATCGCCGTCGGGGGCCGCTCTGCGAGGTGCGCACAGCGGGGGGTGGATATGTGGATCAGGTTCGTTTTGGTGTGCGTGGTGGTGGTTGTTGTTTGGGGGGAATGCGCGGCTTTGGGGGAGACTGGCGGTGCGGGGGATGTTGTCCGGCTTCCGGCGGCTTCTCTTGAAGGGGGTGTTTCGGTCGAGGAGGCGATCCACGGGCGCAGGTCGGTCAGGGACTACGCGGATGTTCCGCTTTCGATCAGGGAAGTGTCGCAGATCCTGTGGGCGGCGGGCGGGGTGACGGTTGACGGCGTGACCGGGCCCACGCGGGCGTATCCTTCCGCCGGAGCCAGCTATTCGCTGGAGGTGTACCTGGTCGCCGGTAAGGTGAACGGGCTCGAGCCCGGGGTCTATCGGTATGACTGGAGGGCGCATGCCCTTGTTCTTGTTAAAAAAGGCGATCATCGCATGGCCCTGTCGATAGCCGCGCTGGGGCAGCGGATGATCAGGTCCGCGCCGGCGGTCCTTGTCGTTACCGCGTCGGAAGAGAAGGTCAGGCGGCGCTACGGCCAGCGCGGCGTCACGCGCTATGTCGGCATGGACGCGGGGCACCTCGGCCAGAACGTGTCCCTCATGGCCCAGAGCATGGGTCTCGGCACGGTGATGGTGGGGGCGTTCGTGGATAAGATGGTGGCGAGTGTGATAGGGGTCAAGGACGAGCTGCCAGTATACATCATGCCGGTGGGCAGGGGGCGGGGTAGGTAGTAGGGAGTAAGGAGTAAGGAGAGTTCCAAGACAGGCGCGCCCGGCAGGACTTGAACCTGCAACCTACTGGTTCGAAGCCAGTTGCTCTATCCGACTGAGCTACGGGCGCGCGGCTATGCGTGTTCTTCTGTGCGGTTTCAATGGCATATTAAAAGTATCAGGGAAAACGGTAAAAGTAAAGCCAAATTTTTGTTTATTTCTGACCATAGTGTATAATTTAACCGGACGATCTTAATATTTGTATTTTTTTATACTCCCCTGAGAGGATGCATGAAGCTCAAAAGGGAATTGAAGCTGCTTGATGTTTTTTGCGTGGCTACCGGGGCGATGATCAGTTCCGGGCTTTTCATCCTGCCGGGGCTCGCGCATGCCCAGGCGGGGCCCGCGATGGTCATTTCTTATCTGCTGGCGGGGCTGCTGGCGATGACGGGGATGGTGAGCCAGGCCGAACTCGTCTCCGCCATGCCTAAAGCGGGGGGGACCTATTTTTATGTTGCCCGCAGCATGGGGCCCGCCTTCGGCACCATAGACGGGCTCCTCACGTGGTTGTCGGTATCCCTTAAAAGCTCTTTCGCACTCGTGGGCATAGCCGCCTTTACGGTCCTCCTGGTAGACTTCGACCCGCGACTGATAGCTCTCGCGTTCTGCCTTGTATTCATCGCCGTCAACCTTATCGGCATAAAGGAGGCCGGCAGGTTCCAGGTGGGACTCGTGGTGCTGCTGGTAGCGCTTCTTCTCGCGTACATCGTGCTGGGGCTGCCCGCGGTAAAGGCCGAGAATTTTCAGCCGTTCGCGCCGCACGGGCTTGCCGCGATCTTTTCCACTGCAGGTTTTGTCTTTATCTCATACGGGGGGCTGCTTAAAGTGGCCAGCATCGCGGAAGAAGTGAAAGACCCGGGCAGGACCGTGCCGCTGGGGATGATACTTTCGTTCGTTGCCGTGGGGATCCTGTACACACTGGTCGTTTTCGTGACGACCGGGGTGCTCGGCGCCGGGCAGCTTGACAATTCCCTCACCCCCATCTCGGACGGGGCCGGTGTTTTCATGGGCAGGTGGGGAAGGATCGGCCTGGGAGTGGCGGCTATCCTGGCGTTTGTCTCGACCGCCAACGCCGGGATCATGTCCGCATCCAGGTACCCTCTGGCGCTGAGCAGGGACAGCCTGGTGCCGGACTTTTTCAGCAGGGTCCACCCGAGGTTCAAGACGCCGCATGTCTCCATCATCGTCACTGGCGCGATCATGATAGCGGCGCTGTTCCTTAAGCTGCGAATACTCGTCGAGGTGGCCTCCACCGTCCTTATCATAACCTTCATGTTCTCATGCCTCTGCGTGATCATCATGCGGGAAAGCGGCGTGCAGAACTATCAGCCCAGGTTTCACTCCCCCCTTTACCCGTGGACGCAGATCACAGGCATTTTTGGATGCTGGCTGCTGGTGGTCAATATGGGGAAGGAGGCCCTTTTCATCGGTTCGGTCCTTTTCGCGGCGGGGCTGGGGGTTTACTGGGTTTACGGGCGCGTCAGGGCGAAGAAAGATTTCGCGCTTCTGCATCTTGTCGAGAGGGTGGCGGCGAAAGAGCTTATCGATGTTTCGCTGGAGTCGGAGCTTAAGGAGATCATCCGGGAGAGGGATGAGATCGTCAAGGACAGGTTCGACAGCCTCATAGAGGGCAGCATGGTCCTGGATATCGCCGAGTCCATGCCGGTCGAAGAGTTCTTCGAGCTGGTGGCCAAAAAGATGTCGCCGGGACTCCGCGTCAGCCCCGCGGCCGTCCTGAGGCTACTCCTGGACAGGGAAGAAGAAAGCAGCACGGTACTGAGCCCGGGCCTGGCGATACCTCACATAATAGTCGACGGGGAGCATACGTTCATGATGCTGCTCGCGCGCTGCAGGGCAGGGGTCGTGTTCCCGGAATCGGATAGAAAGGTCCACACGGTCTTTGTCATCGCGGGCACCAGGGACGAGCGAAATTTTCATCTCAGGGCGTTATCCGCGATCGCCCAGATCGTCCAGGATGTCCGTTTCGAAAAGAAATGGATGGCGGCAAAGGACAAGGAGGCATTGCGCGACGTGGTGCTTTTGGGGACGCGCAGGAGGCAGTAGTGTTAACGCGGGAATCTGCGTTTAAGTGGTGACGAGAAGTGGACTAAAAAAGAAAGAGAGGCAGGAAATGCGGAAAGACATGTTGCTTGTTCTGGTGGACAAGAGGAAGGAAGAGGCGCCGACCGTCCAGAAGATACTTACGGGATGGGGGTGCGTTATCAAGACCAGGCTCGGTTTACATGAAGGTGTGCTCGACAAGTGCACCAACAGCGGCCTGATCATCCTTGAACTCGTGGGCGACAGGGACAAACACCAGGAGCTCACCCGCAAGCTCGATGTTCTGTCCGGCGTAAGGGCCAAACTCGTGGAACTTTCGCTGAGCGATGTGTGAATCCTCATCACCTTGACTTGAGTAGTTTCGTATGTTAACCTTTGATTAACATAGTTTTTTTATTATAGATAATATGCATCCAGCGGATCAGCCTTTAAACCGCTGAAAGGTCTATCCCCATAATGATAAGATTCGCCGGCCGGAAAGAAGAAGCGGTAGGGCTCGATATTGGAAGTTACTCCATAAAAATCATATCCATGGCAAGAGAGTCCGGAGAAAACACGCTTACCGCCTACAATATCAAGAAGATACCCTCCGGGACGACCGAGTTAGATCTAGAGCGGCTTGTAAAAGAGGCCTTCGACGAGATCGACCTTCACCCGGAAACGGTAAACCTGTCGATTTCCGGGCCTGATGTCCTTGTCCGTTTCATAGACCTTCCCAAAATGACCAGGGAACAGCTCGAAGGCGCCCTGAGCTTTGAAGCGGAGAAATATATCCCTTTCAATATAAACGAGGTGGTCCTCGATTTTCTTATTCTCGGGGACGCGCCCGAGGCGGGGCAGATGAGAGTGCTCCTGGCCGCGGCCAGGCGCCAGCCCATAGAAGAGCGCGTGAGCATGGCGGAAAGGCTGGGCATGGCCGTAAACATCATGGACATCGGCCCGTTTGCCATGTTCAACGCTTTTACCGGGTCCAACCCGCCGGCGGAAGATGAATGCAACGCGTTTCTGGATATCGGGCATTCGCGGACCGATGTGTTGATCTCGACAGGAGGCCTTCCCCATTTCATGAGGCAGATACAGATAGCCGGCAAGGATGTTACCCATGCGATCTGCCGCAACCTGTCGGTATCCCCGGAAAAGGGCGAGGAATACAAGATGGGTATCGGCCAGGCCGACAGAGAAGCGGTTGCCCAGGCAACGGAACAGGTCCTTGACGGACTGATCAAGGAAACGCAGCTTTCCTTCAATTATTTTGACAACAGGTACAATAAGGCGGTCAGCGGTATTTACTGTTCCGGCGGTATGACCTATCAGGAAGGGGTAATCGATTACCTGAGCAAGGGGTTGGGGATCCGGGTGAAAAAATGGAATCCGGCCGAAGGCATAAAGATCTCCGAAAACCTCTCCAAAGAGGACATAGATTCGGTAGCGTCCCAGCTTGCCGTAGGCATAGGGCTGGCGCTTAGAGGGTGATAACTGTGAATGGGGGATGGTGGATGGTGGATGGTGAGTGGGGCGATGGAAAATGATAGAACTGAACTTGCTTCCAAAAGAGCTTCGGAAAAAGAAAAAGCGGGCTTTTTACATGCCCAGGATACCGGTCAGGCCGGTGGTGGCGGGCGCGGCATCGGTTCTGATCGCCGCGCATGTATTGCTGGCGCTTCTGGTGATGAACAGCGAAGGGCTTTTAAAGGCGCTGGAAGAGAAGTGGGACGGGCTAAAGCCGCAAAGGGAGAAGACAGAGAAAGTCGTAAGAGAGATCGCCGATCTCGAAAAAAGGATCAGTGCCGTAAGAAGGGTCGCTGAAAAGGGCCTGAACTGGACAAAGATCCTGAGCGGCCTGAACCGGGCGGTGGTCCCGAATATCTGGCTTTCCGACTTTGAACCGAAATTCCACCGCGACGAAGCTGTAAGGCGGGAGATGGGCAATTTGCCCATCACGCTGGGCATCACCGGGTACGCTCTCGGCGGCAGCGATGAGGCCACCTCGGCCGTGGCGAAATTCATCACGAGCCTCAAGGAGAATAAGGATTTTTCGGAATATTTCGAGGCCATTGAACTTCAGAATATCAGGAGCCGCGAGATAGCCGGGGAAGAGGTCATGATGTTCAACCTGAACTGCCGGTTCAAAATGCCGGAATCCGTCTCCGGCAAGGGAAAAACCGGCCGCAAGAAGAAAAAAAGAAGATGATAGACCTCGACAGGATAATGCCGGAGAAGCTGAAAGAGGTCCTGGGCGATGAGCAGGCCAGGGCGTATCTATATCTCGGGATCACGGCGGTCCTGGCGGTGCTGTATTTGACTTTTGTTATTATCCCGAAATCCACGGAACTCTCCGGGACTTCCGGGATGGTAAATGAGCTTTGCGGCAAGATCGACCGGGTGAACAGCCGCGTCAAGCGGCTCGGGGTGATGGCAAGGAAGCTGGAAGGACTGAAGGCGGAGATGGAAGGGTATTCCAGGGCCCTGCCGGGCGAAACAGAAATACCCGAATTCCTTGAGGAGCTTTCGGCGACCGCCAGGGCGTCCAGGGTCAAGATACTGAGCATAACCCCCTCCGAACGGGAGGGCGCTGAAAATGGCAACGGATATTACCGTGAGCTGCCTGTACTTGTAACGGCAAAAAGCGGATATCACCAGCTCGGAAATTTTATCAGCGATCTTGAAAAGGGAAAGCGGTTCGTAACGATCGAGGACCTGCGGATACGGTATAACAGCCGGTCTCCGAGGGCGCATGACGTAAAATTGGTCTTGAAGGTATATGTTTCAGTCGCGGAAGAAAAGAAATAGGATGAATTCGGCTTTTTCCCGGGGAGTGGTCCTGGCTTTGATGCTCGCGGCCTGTCCGCGTTACGCGGGAGCCGCTTCGGGGTATGATCCTTCGGGGCGCAGAGACCCCTTCGTGCCGCTTGTCGGCGTCGCGAGGGAGGTGCTGAAAGCGGGCGAAGAGGCCATAGCGGGTATACGTGACATCGCCGTCCAGGGCATCGTGATCAATCCGGACGGCACGCGCAACGTTATTATCAACAATGAAGTGCTGGAAGAAGGAGAAACGTCCGGACGGTTGTTCGTGGAGTCCATCGGGACCAACGGCGTGACGATCAGGCTGGACGGAAAGAGGTACGAGCTGAAGCTTTATGAATAGAGGGATCGCGGGGATTTCATGTTATCTTCAGAAAAATAAATAGGGAGTATTAACGGATCATGAACATTTCAAAATTAGGGTTACCGGGCAAGGCCTTAATGGTCGGTTTAATTCTTGTCTTCGCGGCATTTAACGCGTGTCCCGATTCCTTCGCCCAGGTGGGGGCTCCGCCTGCCGGGATCCCGGCCGCTGAAGTGATTAAGGAAGAGGTCAAAGAGTCTTTGCCCGGGCCGGGTAACGTGTCCGTAAATTTCAAGAACGTCGATATCCTGACCATCCTGCATTACCTGTCCGAGGTGAGCGGAGTGGACATCGTCCCTTCCCCCGGCGTGGAAGCCGAGGTCACCATGCGGCTCCGGGATAAGCCCTGGGAAACCGCCCTTGACATAGTCACGAGAAACTATGGCTACGTTCATTCGCGTGAGGGGGATATCATAAGGGTGATACCGAAAGAGCAGCTCCAGACCGAAGAGCTGGTAACGGAGGTCATCCCCCTGGACCATATTATCAGGGATATAGAGCTTATCAGGAGAGAAGATACGGACGGTGACGAAGTGGGCATACGGACAACCGAGGAGAGCCTGCAGCAGCTCTTGGGCGCGATCAATTCGATGCTTGACGCGGGTCGGGGGGAAACCGCCACGTACGTTTCAGGCGCTAACGCCATAGTAGTGACGGCGGTTCCCGCAAGGATAAACGAGGTCAAGGAGATGATAGCCAAGATCGACACGAAAACACCCCAGATCATGCTGGACGCCAAAATCATCGAGATCACGTTAACCGACGATGAACGTTTCGGTATAGACTGGAACACGGTGATCTCGGCGGCCGGGGCGAGAAGGCCGATAACGTTGCCTTTTACGAATACCGGGGTTCTTGGCTTCCTTCCCGGTGAGCAGGCTCGATTTTATCCTACCAACGTGGCCAACCAGTCAGTTGCGAACTTTCCCCCAGCATATTGGGAGTTCGGGATAGACGTTACCGCCGCGCCCACGGCGAATTCGATCTTTTCTTTCGGGACGCTTGACTTCAGCACTTTTACCGCGACCTTAAGACTGCTGGACCAGAGAGGAGACACCGAGATCCTTTCAAGCCCCCGCATAACGACCTTGAACAACCAGAAAGCCACAATAAAAGTCGTTGAGAAGATCATGCTGCAAAAAACGCAGGAGACGACACAGACCGCTGACATAATCACCGTGGAATTCGAGGACGAGGACGAGGCAAGAGAGGTCGGGGTGAAGCTGACGATCATGCCTCACGTGAACACAAAAGGTGACATAATAGTGAACCTCATGCCGGAAGTATCCACCAGCGCGGGCTTTACGCAGCTCGAGGTCACCGGTACCGAAACAAACGCTATCTCGCTGACGTTTAATTCAAGGGAGGCAAATACGAGGGTAAGGGTAAAAGACGGCGATACCATTTTTATCGGTGGGCTTATAAGGGAAAACGTATCCAAGACGGACAACAAGTTCCCCATACTCGGGGACCTTTTCGGGGGGATACCCGTTGTGGGGAATTTGTTCAGATATGAAGCGGAAACCGTCACGAAGACCGAGATCGTATTTTTCGTTACGGTCCATCTCGTGAAAGACAGCATGGATTCCATTGTTGATTCGCGGACGGTGCCGCAGTACAATAAATATGTTCCCGTAACGGAAGAGGGGAGCGCTGAAGGTGAAGAAAGCGCCCAGCGGGCGGCGGAAGAGAAAAAGACGTATAAGCCGTTCCTGGATTTCCGGAAGAAGAAATAGTTATCAGTTATCAGTGAACATGGCGGGTAGGTCGGCGATACGATACGACGCGGTATTTGAGAAGAAGGGCGAGATGGTATACATCTCGCACCTTGACCTGATGAATCTCTGTCGGAGGTCAGCGGTTTGGCTTGGCGGCGATACGTATGAGATCCTTCGCTTCGCTCAGGATGACAGAATGGGGCTCAGGATGACAGAATGGGGCTCAGGTGACAGGAGAAAGGGCTATATTATAGACTTTGTACAAAAAAAAGGATAAAAACATGCCAAGAAAACGAACAAAAAAAGAAAGACACGTGGCCACCGGCAGGGAAATACTTATCAATGTCGGGCCGGTCGAGACGCGGGTCGCGGTGCTGGATAACGGGGTGCTGGCGGACTTTTATTTGGAGAGGGAAAGCCTTGAACATTACGCCGGGAGCATTTACAAGGGGCGGGTCACTTCCATCCTTCCCGGCATCGAAGCCGCTTTCGTCGATATCGGCCTGGAGAAGAACGGGTTTCTTCACGTGAGCGACGTTCTGGATAAGAGTTCCATACTCAGGGAAATGCTGCCGGATGAGGACGAACCCGCTGTAAGGACGAGACGGAAGGGAGAATCGCCGAAGATAAAGGACATTTTAAAGGTCGGCGAGGAGAGGATGGTCCAGGTCGTGAAGGAGGCGATAGGTACCAAGGGGTCGCGGGTGACCACTTATATAAGTATTCCCGGCAGGTACCTGGTCCTGACGCCGTATGACAGGAGCATAGGGATATCCCGCCGGATAACGGACAGGGCGGAAAGGAAGAGGATACGCGACATATTGACCAAAATAGGGTTTGTCGATGAGGTAGGCTGCATTGTAAGGACCGTGGCTGAAAAGCGGACGGAAGAAGAGCTCAGGGGCGAGCTGAAGTACTTGATGAACCTTTGGGACCGGATAAAGGCGAGGGCCGAAAAGCAGACTGCGCCCGTGACGGTATACGAGGAATACGGCGTCGTGCTGCGCATGATCAGGGATAACTTTACGGAAGACGTCACCCAGCTCGTCGTCGACTCAAAAGAAGAATATGACAGGATCGCCAGGTTCTTGAAAGCTTTCATGCCGTCGCTTAAGAAAAAGGTCAAGCTGTACACGGGCCAGATGCCCCTGTTCCAGAAGTATCAACTGGAGAAGAAGATCGACGAGATCGTTGAGCGAAAGGTCGGCCTTAAGAGCGGCGGGTACCTTGTGATCGAACAGACCGAAGGCGTGGTCGTGATAGACGTGAATAGCGGCAGCTACGTGGGCAAGAAGAGCCTGGAAGAGACCGCTTACAAGACGAATACCGAAGCCGCGGAAGAGATACCCAGGCAGCTGATGCTGAGGGACATGGGCGGCATCATCATAATAGATTTCATCGACATGGACGAAAAGGAACATCGCGAGAAGGTCTTCCACCTTCTGCAGCAGAAGCTGCGCGACGACAAGGCGCGTATCAGCCTGCGCGCCATATCCCAGTTCGGCATAGTGGAGATGACGCGGCAGCGCATGCGCAAGAGCCTGGAGCGGACCTCCCACGTGGAGTGCCCCTACTGCGCCGGCAAAGGCATGATAAAAAGCGTGCAGACCATAGCGATAGAGGTCGTCCGGAAGATCGACAGGGTGCTTGTCAGAAGCAGGAAAAGGCGCAAGCATATCAGCGTTAACCTGCACCCGGACGTCAACGCGGCGCTCGTGTCGGACCAGGCCAGGATGCTGAGGGATATCCAGCGCAAGTACAGGTGCAAGATAGAACTCAAGGAAGACAAACTGCTGCACGTCGAAGACATCATCATCGAGGAACATTAGTTCGTAGCTCGTAGTTCGGAGTGAGTGGGGCGGCGATACGGGTTCGGGGCCAGAGGCCCCTCCTACGGTGCCGTAGGAGCGGCCTCTGGCCGCGAACACGACATACGACCGAATAGGCGGGGCTTTCCAGCCCCGCGACGTAGTTCGGAGTTCGGAGAAAAATGTAGGGGCAGGCCCCTGTGCCTGCCCTTAGCCCGAGAAAAGCGTGGCGATTGCCCTT
>JAUWWB010000041.1 GCA_030617085.1 Candidatus Omnitrophota bacterium | reverse complement strand
GAAAGATCGGATGGTATGACCCCTGAAATAACCAGGGGACGGAACAGCCGGAAGGCCGCCAGGGAGGCGATCGCCAAAAAGCTCGAGACCATGAAAAAGCAGGTGGAGGAGGTCCGGAAGACATCTCTGGCGCACAGGGCCGATGAAAGGTCCGAGCCCGCGCCGAAACCTGCCGCTGAACCCCGGATAGTCGTTCCCGAACAACATCAAAAGGCGCCCGAGGGCCCGGTCCGCGTCACGCCTGTTGCCGACGGCGCGACCGGCAAAAAAGTCGAATACACCCTGCCGGGGCTTGACCTTCTGAAAACCGCGCAGAAGGGCAAGGCGAATGAACGCGAAGATATCCTGAAGACGAAAGCCATTGTCCTTGAAAAGACGCTTCTCGAGTTCGGGGTGGAGGCCAGGGTGGTCAAGATCAACAGGGGACCCGTCATCACCATGTACGAGCTGGCGCCCGCCATGGGCACCAAGGTCAACAGGATCACTTCCCTGAGCGACAATATCTCTCTCGCGATGAAGGCGGCCAACATAAGGATCGTCGCGCCGCTTCCGCGCAAAGGGACGATCGGCATCGAAGTGCCGAACGAGAAAAGCGAACCGGTCCTGCTCAGGGACGTGCTGGAAAGTCCGGAATACCGCCGGAAGGATTCGCCGCTCAAGCTTGCCCTCGGAAAGGATATCTCCGGCGTTCCGATAGTCGCGGACCTCGCCCGGATGCCGCACCTTTTGATCGCGGGCGCTACCGGTTCGGGCAAGACCGTGTGTATTAACTGCATCGTCAGCAACCTCTTGTTCAATTCCTCCCCCGGGGAGCTCAAGTTCCTGATGATAGATCCGAAACGCGTAGAGCTCATGATGTTCGAGGGGATACCGCACCTGGTTTTGCCGATAGTGACGAATCCGAAAAAAGCGGCCGCCGCTTTGAAGTGGGTGGTCGAAGAGATGGAACGGCGGTATGAGGTCTTCGCGGAAAACGGCACCAGGGACATCGCCGCTTACAAGGAGAAGCTGAGCGGGGAAGAACTGCCCTATATCGTCGTCGTCGTGGACGAGCTGGCGGACCTGATGATGGTCGGCCAGCAGGATGTGGAAGACGCGATAATGCGCATCGCCCAGCTATCGCGCGCCGCCGGCATACACATGGTCCTCGCCACCCAGAGGCCTTCGGTAAATGTCATCACGGGTGTTATCAAGGCCAATTTTCCCGCGAGGATATCCTTCAAGGTGGCTTCAAAGGTGGACTCGAGGACAGTCCTTGACGCGAACGGGGCGGAAAAACTCCTGGGAAGAGGGGATATGCTGTTCATGCAGCCCGGCGAGTCATCGCTCATCCGCGGCCAGTGCGGGCTGGTCGATGACAGCGAGATCAGGAACATAGTTAAGTTTACCAGGTCCCAGGCAGTGGCGAGGTATATCGAGGAAGCGGTAACAAAACAGGAAAAGAGGTCTGCCGCGGCCGACGAGGAAAAGGACGAGCTTTACGAGCAAGCGCTAAGGATAGTCATCGAGACCGGGCAGGCGTCGGTCTCCATACTGCAGAGGAAGCTGCGGGTAGGTTATACGAGGGCCGCCAGGATGATAGATGTAATGGAAAACGAGGGTATCGTAGGCCCGTATAACGGGTCGAAACCCCGTGAGATCCTGGTAGACGAAATCGAAACAACGGAAGAGTGGAAAAATGATGAAACCTAAAGATTTTGGAAAGATCTTCACGGAGGCGAGAAAAAAGCGATCGCTGAGCGTAGAAGAAGTCTGCAGGAGCAGTCGCATGCATTCCGACGTGATCGCGGACATCGAGAGCGGCGTATTTGACCGGCTCGGAAAGCTTTACATGAAGGGCTTTGTAAAAAAATATTCGTCTCTTCTCGGGTTGAATACCGAAGACATGGTGAAAAAATACGAATCCATATCGTCCGGGATCCGGGACCGGGAATTCAGCCTCGACATCGAAAAGAAAGAGAAAAATGATGTCGTTACGTCCGTGTCCTCCGAAAAAAAAGCGCGAGTAGTGTTCGTGGTCGTACTTTCGGCGGTTGCCGCGTTTGTCATCCTCGGCATGATAAGTTCGAAAATGCCGCCCGGCGTCCGGCAGGGATCCGAGGCGGATCTTGTAAAAAACCCTGGGCCGGCCGCATCCGCAAAAAACAACACCGCCCCTCCGAAGCGCTCCGCCGGCGTCACTCTTACCGTAAAAGCCCGCGGTAAGGCGTGGCTGCAGATCAGTGAAGGGGATAAGACCATTTTCGCCGGTATACTCGAGAACGGGGATTCTAAGACATGGAAGTCGGACGGGACCCTTACCGGATGGACCGGCAAGGCGGAAATGCTTGATTTTATAGTCAACAAGCGTAACGTCGGCGCGATCGCCAAAGGGGTCGTGAAGAATATCATGATCTCCTCCGCCGGCATAAAGATCGGCGACGAGTGGATAACCCGGCTCTAATGAGGGGGGTACGTTAACAAAGGAGAAGAGATTGCTTCGCTTCGCTCGCAATGACGCAGAGTAGTTCGTAATTGCGGAAACAAACGTCTACCCACGTCATTGCGAGCGAAGCGAAGCAATCTCGGCACGGATAACGCACCCGTTACGAATAATTTTGCATTTTGATATGTCATTTTGATATTTGATGTTTGATTTATTGGTCCCGTGGAGATTTCAACATGAAAAAAGCATATCTTCTCAGCCTCGGTTGCCCGCGCAATCTTGTCGACAGCGAAGTCCTGCTCGGCCTTCTTGAGAAAAAAGGGCTCGTCCCGGTCGAAGACCCCGAAGGCGCGGACATCGCCATCGTGAATACCTGCGGCTTCATCGAGGACGCCAAGCAGGAATCCATCGATGTGATCCTCCAGCTTGCCGGTCTTAAAAAAGAGGGAAAGGTGAAAACGCTTGTCGTGACCGGGTGCCTGTCCCAGAGATATCCCGGCGAGCTCATGGACGAAATAAAGGAAATAGACGGGCTATTCGGAACCGCCGATTTCACCGGGATCCCCGACATGATAGATACGCTCCTTTCGGGAAGAAAGGTCCGGGAAGTGGGCGCAAGGCCCGACTTCCTTTATGACCACCTCTACGAAAGGAAGCTCCTGACACCCCCGCATTACGCGTATGTCAAGATACAGGAGGGCTGCTCCAACAAGTGCGCGTATTGCGTGATACCGCAGCTGAAGGGGCCGCGCCGCAGCCGGAAAACAGAGTCCGTTCTTGAAGAGATAAAAGCCCTGAAGTCCGCCCGGCCCATCAGGGAGGTCATACTGATAGGGCAGGATACCACCTCCTACGGGATCGACAGGAGCGGAAGATCCGAGCTGGCGGATCTGCTTCTAAAGGCAAGCGCTGTCATGGAAGGCGGCTGGGTAAGGCTTTTATACACCCATCCCGCTCATTTCACGGACGAGATCGCGGACGTCATCGCGGATACGGATAACATTTGTAAATACGTCGATCTGCCGGTACAGCATATAAACGATAGAATACTGCGGAAAATGAACCGCCCCGGGACAAAGAGCCGGATCACGTCGCTGATCGAACGCCTCCGCGAAAGGATCATGGACGTCACGATACGGAGCTCCGTCATCGTGGGGTTCCCCGGCGAAACCGACGATGAGTTCAGGGAACTTCTGGATTTTCTGCGCGACGTGCGGTTTGACCGGCTTGGCGCGTTCATCTTCTCGCCCGAAGAGGGCACCCCGGCGGCGGAATTCGAAGGGCAGATCCCCGATGAAGTGAAGAAGGCGAGGTTTGACGAGGTCATGAAACTGCAGCAGAAAATATCAGCCGAAAACAATCTTCAGCTCCTGGACAAGGAGCTGAAGACGCTGATAGACGAAGCGGACCCGTCCGACCCGGAGATGTTCATAGGAAGGTCCCGGATGGACGCCCCCGAAGTCGACGGGGTGATCTACGTCAGGGGCACCGGGGTCAAACCCGGAGACTTCGTAAACGTCCGCATAACCGGCGCGATGGAATATGATCTTGTGGGAGCGGTAAACAGTGGATAGTGGATGGTCGATGGTGGTAGGGGAAAACGATGAATTTGCCTAATAGGATTACGTTGGCCAGGTTGGGGCTGGCTTTTTTGTTCATGGTTTTTCTTTTTTCGCGGGGGCTTTTCGCGAAGGCGATGGCGCTGGGCATTTTTACCGTCGCCGCTTTCAGCGATTACCTGGACGGCTTTATCGCCAAGAAATATGGTATCACCTCCGACTTCGGCAAGATCATGGATCCCGTGGCGGACAAGGTATTGACGCTTGCCGCTTTCCTCGCGTTCGTGGAGATGAAACTCATCCCCGCGTGGATGGTCGTCATCATCATCGCGCGGGAGCTCCTGATCACCAGCATCCGCCTCGTTGCCCTGAAAAGCAGGGAGGTCCTTCCCGCCGGAAGGGGAGGAAAACACAAGACGGTTTCCCAGATGCTGTCGATATTCGCGATACTGGTATTCATCGTGATCAAGGAGGCCGGCGTGCAGAGGTTCGGGTTCTGGAACGATTCCTTTGAGTACTGGTACCTGCAGGTGATCTTCGTCATGATGCTGATAACCGTCGCTTTGACCATGATCAGCGGCGCTTCCTATTTGCACAGGAACAAGAAATACCTGGGATTTTCAAAAAATGAAAAAGGCTCATGATCTTATCGCTACGGTATTCGGGCTGGGATACGTGCCTTTCGCTCCCGGCACTGTCGGAAGCCTGGCCGGCCTTGTTCCCTGCCTCGCGCTGCACCGGAACACGGCCATGCACGCGATCGCTTTCGTCATCCTTTTTGCCGCGGGAGTGATATCCGCGGGCAAGGTAGAGGCGAAAAGCGGCTGCAAGGACCCCTCGTTTGTCGTTATTGATGAATTCGCGTGCATTTTCGCCGTGTTTTTGTTTGTCCCGCTGAAACCTTTTATTATCCTCACCGGCTTTATCCTCTACCGCCTTTTCGATATCGTCAAGATCCCGCCGATGCGCTCCGTCGAAAAGCTGGGCGGCGGCTGGGGCATCATGCTGGACGACCTCATAAGCGCCATATACGCCAACCTGACCCTCCAGGCCCTGCTGTTCCTGAAGATCATGTAAAACACCTAACCTAAAACCTATAACCTATAACCTAAAACCTAAAACCTAAAACCCAACCCCCTATCCCCGTGTCACACTTGACTTTACGTATTTTCTCACTATACTTTAATAATATAGGACAATACAAGTCGCTTATTGCAACTTTATTATAGATCAGGGAGCGAATATCTAGAACACCGGGTCATGCTTGTGGTATCCATCGGGGAAAGAGAGCTCGTGTTGTTTCCCCATGCGCTTTTGCATGTCGTCTTTATTCCTTTATCGTATACCAAGGGAATTTACTGGTGCGAAAATCGGACGCTGAACTCCCAAAATTCTTGATCGGGTTGCTATATGGCGCTAAAGCTGTTCCTGCCTTCCTGGCGCATCCTGGACAGCTGGAAGCTGCTTATAGGTCACATCCTTTTTTTGCCATTTCCAGGACGATCCTCTCAAAAACCAATAGCCCGGGGCAACTCCAATTCTTGACCTCTGACCGTGTTTGTTTATGGAAGTTATACGGGGCGAATAGCGAAAACTCTCGGCTCTACCGACAAAAGCATGAACGTGGATAAACGGGAGGGAATATCATGTTAAGGTTGCTGGTCGTTGACGATGAAATTGATACATGTGATTTCATGGGTAATTTTTTCAAGGAAAGAGACTTTGACGTCTTTGCCGCTTATAACGGAAAAGAAGCGCTCAGGCTGGTGGAGTCCATCAACCCGGACATAATCCTTCTGGACCTGAAGATGCCGGTCATGGACGGCATGGAGGCGCTTAGAAGGATCCGGGAAAAGGATGACGCGGTAAAGATAATAGTCGTAACCGCGGTCGCGGACGAAGAAAAGGTCGAGGAAGCAAAAGCGCACGGGGTGACGGACTACATCACCAAGCCGCTCCTGCTTGAGCGGCTGGAAAGGTCCGTCCGCATGGCCGCGGAACAGATCAGAATGGACAGCGCATGAAATTCCATGAATGGCTCATCGAAAAGATGAAAAACCGGGATGGCTCGCTTACGCCCATTGGCAGGAAAAGCATCCTGCCCCGCCACGAGCCGGAGCTGGACTACCAGTTCTTCCTGGAGAACGCCTCACGCACCATGATCCGGGTCAAAAAACCCGAACGCCTCATACGGATGATAGTCAGGATCATGGATGAACAGGTAAAGGTCTCGCATGCCGCCATGCTCGTCTGCCGGAAAGACGAAAATTCTTTTACTCTCATAGACAGCAGGGGGGAGGCGGGCTTTAAGATCCCGGTCGGGCTTATACGTCTTACGCGTGACAACCCCCTCATACGCGTGTTCCAGGAGCGTTATAACTTCACGATCTCGGAGACGGGAACGGTGGGATACGAGGAACTTCAGGATATCCTCCGTCGAAGCGGGAATGCCGTAGAGGATGAGGATTTTGCCGATCTGGTCGGGCCTGCCCTGAAGCAGATGGAACTTTTAAACGCCAATATCTGCATACCGATCTATTACAAAAGAAGCATCACGGGCATCATCGTGCTGGGCAAGAAACTGTCCGGCGCCGACTTTTCCAGGCAGGAAATAAGCTTTTTCACGACGCTCGCGAATGATACGGCAATGGCGATCGCGAACGCGTATCTCATACAGGACCTTCAGGAAAAGGTACTGGAGGTCCACAGGCTTTACAAGAAAGAACACAACATATTTATCAAGACCGCTATCTCCCTGGCAGCCGCCATAGATGCCAGGGACCCTTATACCCACGGGCATACAGAACGCGTCACCAGGTACTCGCTGGCCATGGCCGAGGAACTCGCGGATATCCCCGAAGCAAAGGCGTATAAGAATTTCAAGGAAACGCTTCATGTATCGGCCCTGCTTCACGATGTCGGAAAGATCGGCGTCCCCGACAGCATACTGAACAAGAACGGCCCGTTGACCAAAAAAGAATACGAAAAGGTCAAGGAGCATTCCATAACGGGCGCGGCGATCCTTTACCCGATAAGAGATCTGGGGGACATCGCCAGGGAAGTGCGCCATCATCACGAACGCTACGACGGCGGCGGATATCCCGACGGACTGAGAGGCGAAAAGATCCCGCTGATCTCCCGCATAATCGCAGTGGCGGACACGTTCGATGCCATAACCAGCGACAGGCCGTACCGCCAGAAAAAGATGGCCGAGATCGCCGTCCAGATAATCAAGGACAACTCCGGAACCCAGTTCGACCCCATAGTGGTAAGCGCGTTCCTGCTCGCGTACAAAAAATGCCACATAGAGTGGGGCCAGCCGTAGGTGGTGGATGGTGGATGGTCGATGGTTGTCGCAGTATGTCATCCTGAGCGAAGCGAAGGATCTCTCCCACGTCGATTCACCAGAGATCCTTCGCTTCGCTCAGGATGACAATGATGGTAGTTGGTGAATGGTGGATGGTGGAGGGTGAATAAAGGAGAGAAATGAAGACGTTAGATGCTATATCTAAAAGGGCCAGCGTCCGGGAATACCAGTCCAGACCCGTCGAAAAAGCACTACTCGAAAAACTCGTGGACGCCGGAAGGCGCGCTCCTACCGCGCGGGCCGTCGAGCCGTGGGAGTTCGCGGTCATAACGGAAAGAAAAACCCTGGAAAAGATCGGACAGATAGCCGACCACGGCCATTTCATCAGGGACGCGGCGTGCTGCATAGCCGTCTTCTGCAAGGACACGAAATACTACCTCGAAGACGGCTGCGCCGCTACGGAAAACATCCTCCTCGCCGCGGCCGACCTCGGCCTGGGCGCCTGCTGGGTCGCCGGGGACAAAAAGACATACACCCACGAGGTCTCAACCCTCCTCGGAGCACCCCCAAACCTGAAGCTGATCAGCCTCATACCCGCCGGCTGGCCCAAAGCAAAACCCGAACAGACAAAGAACCGCAATTTACGAGACGTGCTCCACTGGGAAAAGTTCTAAATAGGATGCGACGACGGGCTTACCCGCCGGAGGCGCGGCGCCTCCGGCGGGTAAGCCCTTAGTAAGAGATTAGCTTCCTGAAGAACTCCTCCACCTCCAAAACATCGACGATGCGGGGCAGGAATGCCCCGCCTATTCGGTTGGGTGTGCTGTGTGTTCGGGACCCCGCCAGTTTGGTGGGGGCGCCATCAACAACCCCCCAATACGAATAGGCGGGACATTCT
>JAUWWB010000136.1 GCA_030617085.1 Candidatus Omnitrophota bacterium | reverse complement strand
GTAATAGTATACCGGGGGGGTGGACG
This sequence comes from Candidatus Omnitrophota bacterium, assembly GCA_030617085.1. Taxonomy (GTDB): domain Bacteria; phylum Omnitrophota; class Gorgyraeia; order Tantalellales; family Tantalellaceae; genus JAUWWB01. Next base: position 3,289 of record JAUWWB010000136.1, on the reverse strand, counting down.
TGGGGCAAGGGGTGTTAGTTCGCGGTTCGACAAGCTCACCACCCCTTGAACCGTCCCGAGCGAAGTCGAGGGGGAGAGAAATGTAGGGGCAGGCCCCTGTGCCTGCCCTTTTGCCTGCGGCTACATTTCGTGCGCTGCAATTCGTGCTTTTTTTATTGACAAGGGTTAACATATATGTTAACCTTGTTGCGGAAGCAAAAACACAGCCTTGTATACGAAGGAGATAGTGAAATGGATCGATACATTTTTGAGAAGGGGAGTGTTCACGACGTCGACTGGTATGTTTCGGAACACGGCAGGACGGATGCGCTGGAGTTTTATAGGCGCATACCAACAAGCGCCAGAAAAAAACTTGCGGTCATGGCCAAGTTTATCGCCAACCATCCGGAATTACCGCCGGCAGCCGGCTGGTGGACAAAGGTTGATCGGAAGCACGGTATTTGGGAGTTCAGGCCATCGCGGTACCGGTTCTTTTATTTCTTTTTTGGGAACGCGGGCAGGATCGTTATTACGAACGGCTATATGAAAAAGTCGCAGGAGACGCCACAGCAGGAGTTGGAGGCGGCGCGGCGGTTAAAAAAGGAGTACGAGACACGCCACGGAGGGCTATCATGAAAAAGGGGAAGGGGAAAATTAGGTATCACGATCATCTCAAGGAAGAAGGTCCGGAGTTTGTCCGCGAGGTGCAGGAGGAATACAGCAGGGCCGTTATCGCGGCACGCCTGGTGGCGATCCGGAAGGCGGCGAAGCTGTCGCAGGAGAAACTTGCCAGGAGGTTAAAGACGCAGAAATCCGCTATCAGTCGGCTCGAAAGCGGACGCGTCGGGTACACGGTCACAAAGATTTGTGCGTTCGCCCGGGCATGCGGGCGTGATTTCGTGTTTGACTTCCCGCCGCACCAAAAGAAACCGGCCGAGCTTGTGTGTTCTTGGACTCGGCCGACCAAGCGCGTGGCGAAGAAAAAAGTCGCGAAGAAAAGCGTGGCGAAATAACACTCTTTTTTTGAAGGGAGGAAGAAGATGGTCAGGGCAGAAGAATTTTTCACAGAGAATCAAAGGCTGTTCACCGACGTGGAGACAGAGCCGGAGAAGTATAACCTTTATGGCGGGTTAGCTACGCTTGCCCGGGACGTTGCGCAATTACAGAACCGGGTTGAAGTTCTTATAGGCGAAGTCGATAATTTGCGGCGGGGTGTGTGACCTTGCCTGTTGACATCTTTCGGTGGCGTGATATACTTGTTTGCGCGCCGGGAAAAAGAGCGCATTCGCCTTGCTAATATTTTGCAAACATAGCAAAGCAATACAGGCAACACAAGCAACAGAAACAAAAGTAATTTCAACGTGGTGGGCGTAGCTCAGCTGGTAGAGCGCCTGACTGTGGCTCAGGTGGTCGTGGGTTCAAATCCCATCGCTCACCCCATCTTTGATATCGAGCAGCTGAAAAAGATAAGAAAGCTGAGGAAGGAAAAATGATCTTCAAGTGGGAAAGCGAAGAAGAACGCCTTCTGAGGTTCATGAAAATACCTCCCAAAAAAAAGCTTGAATGGCTCCGCCAAATGAACCGATTCACGGCTAAATACTCACCCAAAGAAAGCATCTCAATAAGGCAGAAACTAAAGAAAACCCGATAGCCGAAGGGACAAATTCTTTGTTCGCTCTGGCCCCGAACCCGTATCGCCGCAGGGTAAAGGGCAGGCACAGGGGCCTGCCCCTACATGCAATTAGGTCACTCCGAACTCCGAACCCCGAACTCCGAACTCTTTTCCGCTTTTCCCTTCACACGTCCTAATGTATAATACCCGCATGACTATCGCGGATAATAGTAAATTTGCCGGGGAGATAGAGGGGTTTTTGTCTGGCGGGATCCCTGTGCCCCTCGGGGTGAATAAGAAGAATGAGCTTGTGAGGCTCCTTTTTGAGATCTGCCGGGGGCGGGGGCTTGGGCTTGCGGATGTTATTGAGTGGGCGGGGATCGGCGGGCTTGTTGAAGGAGGCAGGGGCGGGCTTTTTCACAGGGTTAAGGAGGCGCTTCTTGATCTGCGGTATCCTTCCGCGGGGGTGGACGGCGATCCGCGTATCATGCCGCTTAAGATGGACGCGGCCCGCGAAGAATGCCCGGTGTGGGATCTCGAGCTCGAGCCGGGCAGGGTCTTTGTCGAGAGAAGCGTGCGGCGTCTGGAATGGACGGAGAGTTTTACGCGTAATTTTCCGGGGGCGGAGATCGTTGAGATGGACGATCTCAGGGATGTTGTCGGGGGCATATGCGCGGGAGACAAAGTTTCCGTGTACAACTCGAGAAGGGACAGGGTGTTTCTCGTCCGCGCCAGGTCGGGTTTTGTGAAGATGTGTCCGTGCACCAAAGGTTATAAGAGGTGCGGGTACTGGATCCTCAACATCGGGTTCGGCTGCCCGATAGACTGTTCCTATTGTTATCTTCAGATGTACAGCAACGCTCCGGGGCTCATCCTGCCCGCCAATATCGAGGATTATTACGAGCATGTCGAACGGTTCGACAGACAGCTGACCGGAAGGACGAGGATCGGGACGGGCGAGTTCACCGATTCTCTCGCGTTGGACAGGTATACAGGTTACTCCCGCCGGCTTATCCCTTTCTTCAGAAAAACGCGCAACCTTGTCCTTGAGCTCAAGACGAAGTCGGGGGACATCGACAATGTCCTCGCGGAAGAGCCGCATGAGAACGTGGTGATCTCCTGGTCGATGAATACGCGTAAAATAGCCGAAAAATATGAAAAGGGAGGCGCGAGCGTTTCCGAAAGGATCGATGCCGCCTCGCGCGCCGCAAAGCGCGGATACAGGGTCGGGTTCCATTTCGATCCGGTGGTGTATTATAAAGGATGGGAAGACGAGTATAAGGCCGTTATCGAGGAGATGTTCTCCGTCGATGAGATCAAGCGCAATGTCGCGTGGATAAGCCTGGGGACATTGCGGTACGCGCCGGGGTTCAAGCGGGTGGCCGAGCAGCGCTTCGCGGAGAACCGGATGTTCTACGAGGGGGAGTTCTTCGTGGATACCGACGGAAAGCTGAGGTATCCGCGCCCGCTCCGGGCAGAGATGTACAATAAGATGGCCGGGTGGATCAGGTCGTCCGGCGTGTCGTGCCGGGTGTATTTATGTATGGAGCCGGGGGAGGTGTGGAGGGAGATTCGGTTCGGAGAGGACGACGGATGAGGGACGACGGATGAGGGGTGAGGGATGAGGGGTGAGGGATGAGGGGTGAGGGATGAGGGATGAGGGATGAGGGGTGAGGGGTGAGGGATGAGGGGTGAGGG
>JAUWWB010000021.1 GCA_030617085.1 Candidatus Omnitrophota bacterium | reverse complement strand
GCCAGGGATTCCCTGACGATCTGCCATGAAACGGAACGGTCCAGAAGCATGACGCGGCGCTTGTTTTTCATCATGCTGAAAACGGTCGCCGCGACCACCGCGAAAGTGCAGGTCTTTATCCCTCCGCCCGTAGAACCCGGAGAGGCGCCGATGAACATCAGGAATATCAGGCACATCAGCGTCGGCGCGGCAAGACTTCCTATGGGCAGCGTGTTAAACCCGGCGGTCCTCGCGGTCACCGCCTGAAAGGCCGACCCCCACAGGCGCTGCGGCCAGGTCATGGCGCGCATGACATTATCTTTTTCAAACGCGAATATCAGGACCGCGCCGAGAGCGATCAGCGTCAGCGAGACGATCAGCGCGACCCTCGACTGAAGGCTTATCTTCCTGAGGGCGCCCCGCTTGAAAAACAGCCCCGCCATATCCATGATGACTATGAACCCTATGCCCCCCAGGAATATGAGCGCCATCATCGTCAGGTTGATATACGGGTCGGCTTCGCTCCGCACGAGGCTGTGGCGGAAAAGCGAGAACCCCGCGTTACAGAATCCCGAAACGGAATGAAAGACCGCTTTCTCCACGGTCTCCATGACCCCCCAATCCGTTATCGCCCTCCATCTCAGGAACAAGGAAACCGCTCCGGCGGTTTCGGCCGCGAGCGTGATGCCAAGGATATACGCGATTAGCTTCTTGAGGCCGATGATGTTGTGCCTGTCCAGGGTGCCCTTGATGACGTCCGTCTCGCTGAAACCGATCCTCCGTCCCAGCAAAACGGCAAACAGCGTGGAAAAGGTCATTATCCCGAGCCCACCCGCCTGGAACAGGGTGAAAACGACCCATCTGCCGAACGTGGAAAAACGGGCCGCGGTATCTCTGACCACCAGGCCCGTGACGCATGTAGCGCTGGTCGCGGTAAAAAGGCTGTCTATCAGGGATATCCTGTCCGCCCCATGCGTGGCCAGGGGCGAATATAAGGCGATCGTCCCGACAAGTATGGCGCTCAGAAAGCTCAGGATCAGCAACTGCGGGGGGGTCAGCCTTCGCATGGGTTCGCTTATGCCTTTACCTTTTTTACGATCTCCTTAAACCCGCTGCTGTCGTTTGCCGCGATATCGGCCAGGATCTTCCGGTTAAGGTCTATCCGGGCCTTTTTCAGGCCCGCGATGAACTTGCTGTAGGAAATGTCCTCCTGTTTACAGGCCGCCGTAATGCGGGAGATCCAGAGAGAACGGAAGTCGCTCTTCTTTCTCTTCCTGTCTATGTAGTTGGAGATCATGCTTTTCCTGACAGCTTCCTTCGCGGTTCTCAGCAGCTTGGACCGCGCGCCGCGCTGCCCTTTTACGGCCTTGAGGACCTTTTTTCTTCGCTTAAGCGAGCTTGCCGCGTGTTTAACTTTGGTCATGTCTTCTCCTTCGTCGCTTCATCGGGTCGAACGTATCATCAGCAGGCCAGCATGCTGCGCACTTTTTTCTCGAACGCCTTGTCGACCGTCGTCGATTTTGCCAGGGTGCGCTTGCGCTTCCTGTTCTTCTTGGTAAGAATATGCCTTTTATTTGATTTCGCCCGTTTTACCTTACCCGTTTTCGTCAGTTTAAAACGTTTTTTAACGCCTTTTTTCGTTTTCAGTTTCGGCATCGTATGTTCTCATCCCCCTTCTATTGTGATCGCTCCTTTTCATGTCGGCGTTTCTCCGCTCTTCGGAGTCAGTGTCATCACCACTGTCCTGCCCATTGCCTTTGGCCGCGATTCCATCTCGCCCACGGCCGCCACGTCGTTGGCTATCTTTTCCAGAAGCTGCAGCCCCAGTTCCTTGTGCACGTTTTCCCGCCCTCTGAACCGCAGCAAAATACGGACTTTATCCTTGTGGCTCAAAAAGTTCTTTATCTTTTTCAGCTTGACCTGGTAATCGTGTTCTTCTATTTTCGGCTTGAACCTGACCTCCTTCATGTGAGTCGCATGCTGTTTCTTTTTGGCCAGCTTCTGCTTTTTCTCCTGTTCGTACTTGTACTTGCTGTAGTCCATTATGCGACATACGGGCGGATCCGTGTTGGGCGCCACTTCCACAAGGTCCAGGCCCTTTTCCGTGGCTTTTTCAAGACCCATACTGGTGTCCACGATCCCCAGCTGGTTACCCTCGTCGTCCACCAGCTGTATTTTCGGAACCCGTATCGCCCGGTTGACCCGCGTGCGATCATACGCTCTTCCGCGGCCCCTTTGAAATCCCGGTCTGTTAGAAATATTCGCCTCCTCTTTAAATGGTTAATGGTGGATGGTGTATCAACCATCCACCAGCTACTCCCTGCTGTCGACTTCCGCCCGCATCCGCCGGGCGAAGTCCTCCCGTTCCAGCGTTCCCACGTTCCCGTGCTTCCTGCTTCTGACGGAAACCGTGCCGTTTTCCATCTCCCTTTTTCCGACAACGGCCATGTAAGGTATCTTCGCGAGCTCTGCGTCCCTTATCTTCTTCTGCATCTTCTCGTTCCGGGTATCCGTCTCCACCCGGAAACCGAGCTTCCGCAGCTCCCGTTCAACGTCCTTCCCGTACCCGATGTGGTCCTCCGTAATGGGGATGACCTTTACCTGGACGGGGGCCAGCCAGAGGGGAAACGCCCCCCCGTAATGCTCGATCAGCGCCCCGATAAACCGTTCGAGACTCCCCAGGATCACGCGGTGCAGCACGATCGGGCGCTTCTCGTCACCGTTCTGGTCGGTGTATTTCAGGTCGAACCGTTCGGGCAAAGCAAAATCGCACTGGATCGTCGCGCACTGCCAGGCCCTTCCCAGGGCATCCTTGAGTTTGATGTCTATTTTCGGACCGTAAAACGCCCCGTCTCCCTCATTTATCTCGTATTCGAGCCCTTTCCTGTCCAGGGCGTTTTTCAGCGCGGCAGTGGCCTCTTCCCAGTCCTCGTCTGTCCCTATGGACTTTTCGGGGCGGGTGCTGAGCTCCACCTCGAACTCTTCAAAGCCGAAGACCTTCAGCGTCTCTTCCACAAAGTCTATCACGCCCAAAATCTCCGACTCCGCCTGTTCACGCAGGCAGAATATGTGGGCGTCGTCCTGCGTAAACCCCCTCAGTCGCAGAAGCCCGTGAAGCACCCCGGACTTTTCATGCCTGTAAACGTTCCCCAGCTCGAAATACCTTATCGGGAACTCTCTGTAGCTTCTCACCCTGGAGGCGTACACGAGCATATGCCCCGGGCAGTTCATGGGCTTAATGGCAAATTCCTGGCCCTCACTCTCGAAGATGTACATGTGTTCCTTGTAGTGCTCGTAATGTCCCGACTTTATCCAGACATCACTCTTGAGTATATGAGGACTCGATACCAGCTGGTACCCTTTTTCGATATGCTTTGCCGTTATGTAATCGGCGATTATCCACCGGAAGATCGCTCCTTTCGGATGGTACGTTACAAGGCCCGCTCCTGCCAGGTCGTTAAAGCTGAAAAGGTCCAGCTCTTTCCCCAGCTTTCTGTGGTCCCTTTTCTGCGCTTCCTCTCTCAGGGTCAAAAATTCATCAAGGGCTTCCTTGCTCTCGAACGCCGTGCCGTATATCCGCTGCAGCATCGGGTTGGCTTCGTCGCCCTTCCAGTACGCGCCGGCCACTGACAGCAGCCTGAAGGCGCCGATCTCGCCCGTCCGCGCGACGTGTGGACCTTTGCAAAGGTCGATGAAACCGCCGTGCTTATATAGAGTGACCCCGCCTTCTTCCAGGTCTTCCAAAAGCTCAAGTTTGTATGTCTCTTCCTCCTCCGCGAATATCTCCCGGGCTTTCCTTTTCGTAACGCTCTTCTTCTCGAAGGAAAGGTCCTCTTCTATTATCCGGGCCATCTCCTTTTCTATTTTCGGAAGGTCTTCCGGCGTCAGGAAATGACCGTGATAGCGCTTCCCGGGGTGCATCTCACATTCCGAGAAGTCAAAGTCATAATAAAACCCTTCCGCGATAGCCGGCCCTATAGCGAGCTTCACCTCCGGATACAGCCTTCTAACCGCGTCCGCCATCACATGCGCCGCGCTATGCCGCACCCTCTCCAACCTTTCACCCAGTTTCTTTGCCATTGTTTATCTGTTGATTATCGAGTGGTGGGCGATACTGGGATCGAACCAGTGACCTCCACGATGTCAACGTGGCGCTCTAACCATCTGAGCTAACCGCCCACTCGTAATATTGTCCCGTTCTTGATCAGAATCTTTCCTGTCCCTAATATTATATGCCAACCATCAAGGGCAATTCAAGCAATAGACGCCATTTTTCTATCGGATCCGCAGGAGCCCGCCTGAGGCGGGCGAACCCGTAATATTTCCCCGGTGGTGGGCGAGGAGGGAATCGAACCCTCACGGTTTATTCAACCGAAGGATTTTAAGTCCTTTGCGTCTGCCAGTTCCGCCACCCGCCCGAATCGTTCCGCCGTGGTTATCATTTCAAAGAACCCGGTAATACCACAACGTGCTGCCGATGGAGGCGCGGACCGGATTCGCACCGGTGTACGCGGTTTTGCAGACCGCTGCCTAACTACTCGGCCACCGCGCCTTGATATCCCGCCTTTTCTAACTGTATCTGGTATTTCAGGTTATAGCAATCAGTTAAATTATCACAATAACGCGAAAATGTCAATTGCCTCATTCTTTCCACCCCACCGCGCCGTTGACGTAAAGTACGTTCCTGCCATTGTGGCCGTGGCTGTCGGTATTGTCGCCCGCGAGCGCGAGGAGCGAGGGATCCTTGACGGTTAAGCCGGGCACGTACATGTAGTCCGGAGAGGCGGGCGTCCCTGTGGACCTCGTCGCGGGGCAATCCATCACCCGCTCATCGGCCAGGTACTGTTCGTCATAAAGGGCCTTAAGCGCGGGCGGGAACGCGCCTTCATGCTCTTTCGCGTAAATGTAGAGCCCCAGCCCTATCTCGCGCAGGTTATTCGCGCACAGTATCCTTTCGTTCCTTATCCGGCTGTGCCGGATGAGCGGCATCATCAGCCCCGCCACGATGAGCGCTATGAGAAGCACGAACAGTAGTTCGCTTATCGTAAAGCCCTTATTCCCCCGGAACGTCGTCCTATCCAAAATATTTTTCCACCTCGCCGATAATAACGCGCGCCATCTGTCTTTTCATGACATCTTTGAACTCTCTGATGTTGCCGCCTCTGTCCATCAGCATGTATCGTTTCTCGCCGGGGCCGAACGGGTCCGCGCCCTCGCTTTTCGTATTGATGATGATCATGTCGAGATCTTTTGCCCTGAGCTTATTCTTCCCGTTTTCTACAGGGTTTTCCGTCTCAAGGGCGAACCCCACTTTTACAAGCCCTTCTCTTTGCCCCACTTCCAGGAGGATATCCGGGTTCTTCACGAGCCTGAGCCTCAGCTCTCCGCGCTTCTTGATCTTTTGCCGCTCCACCTTCCCGGGCCGGAAATCGCAGACCGCCGCCGCCATGATCAGGCAATCGCTCTCTCCCACCCGTTCGAGCACCCTGTCTCTCATCTCCCGCGCCGTGGTGACCTTCACGACCTCTACGCCGGAAGGAGGAGACAGGTGGACGGGGCCGCTTATGAGGCATACGTCAAACCCGCGCCGGGCGCACTCTCCGGCTATCTCATAGCCCATCGTCCCGGTGGAGTGATTGGAAATATACCTGATCGGATCCAGCGGCTCTATGGTGGGCCCCGCGGTCACCAGGATCTTCCTCACCCGTTCGGGACCTTTTTTCTGTCCCTCGTGCTCGTGCATCGCGCGCGCCTTCGTCATTTCTCCAGTATCTTTCCCACTTCGTCAACTATATTTTCCAGCGGCGCCAGATGCCCCATTCCTTCCCGCCCGCACGCCAGGTGCCCTTCCACGGGGTCGATAAAATGATATCCCTTTTCCTTCAGATATTTTATGTTGTCCTGCACGATCGGGTTTTTGAACATCGTGTCGTTCATCGCCGGCGCGAAGGCCACGGGACGGTCCGAAGCGCATATGGCGCACGTCAGTATGTCATCGCAGATGCCCGCGGCGATCTTCCCGATCACGTCGGCGGTCGCGGGCGCGATCAGGGCAAGGTCCGCCTCATCGGCCAGGGAAATATGCGCGGGGTTCCTTTCCCCGGGCAGCGCGAACATGTCATCGATCACTTTTTTCTGCGTAAGCGTCTCCAGCGTCAGCGGCGTGACAAACCATTTAGCGTCCCGGGACATGACGCACCGCACGGAATATCCTTTTTTTCGCAATAGCCCGATAAGATCGCACGCCTTGAAAGCGGCAATGCTGCCGGTTACGCCCAGGAGTATGTTCTTCCCCATACCCACTATCCTTTGATCTCTTTCCTTCTCACCTTGCCCTCGGCGATCTCCTTGATGGCTATGGTGGTGACCTTCTCGCCGGGGTCCGCGTCGACCAGCTTTTTCATCCCGCTGTTCAGCTCCATGGCCCTCAGCGCCGCCAGGTTGCACAGCTTGTAAATACTGCCGACCCTTTCAAGCAATTTGTCTCGTGATACTTTTTCCACTATTTTTCTTCCTTTTTTGAGTTTTGTTCTCTGCTTTTCCTCTCCGCCTCGATTATCGCCCTCAGCTCTTCCACCGCCTGTTCCAGTTCTTCGTTAACGATCAGGTAGTCGTATTCGTCCGCGGCCTCCATCTCCCGCCTTGATTCTTCCAGCCGCAGGGAGACCTGCGCTTCCTTGTCCGTGTTCCTTTTCCTGAGCCTTGCTTCCAGCTCCTCGACAGACGGCGGCATGATGAACATGCTCACGCTCTGGGGGAAGACCTCCTTCACCTTCCTTGCCCCTTTTACGTCTATGCTCAGGATTATATCCTCGCCTTTTTCGACCGCCTCCAGGACCTGCTCCCTGGAAGTGCCGTAATAGTTATTGAAGTTCTCTTCCCATTCCAGGAACTCGTTCTTCTCTATCTTTTCCCTGAACTCCTCCACCGTGACGAAGATGTAATCACCCTTATCCGTCTCGCCCTCCCTGGGCTGCCTGGTCGTATACGACACGGACCGCCTCATCCCCGGCATCTTCTCCAGCAGCCGGTTGATCACGGTCGTCTTCCCGCTCCCGCTCGGAGCGGAAACAATAATTATAAGAGCTTCCCTTGTCCGTGTCATACCAGCGTGGTCACTCGACGTTGTTTATCTGTTCGCGCATCTTTTCTATTTCGCTTTTCACATCTATGACGACTTTGGAGATCCTGAAGTCGCTTGACTTCGCGCCTATCGTGTTCGCTTCCCTTTGCATCTCCTGGGCGATAAAGTCAAGCTTCTTGCCCACGTCCGCTTTCGCGCGGTCCATGGCGTCTTTATAAGCGTCTACATGCCCTTCCAGGCGCGTGATCTCTTCCGCTATATCGCAGTTCCTGGCGAAGAGAGCCACTTCCGATTCCAGCCTCCCCTTGTCCGGCTCGAAATTCTCCGCGACCGCCTTGATAGACCGGACGAGCTTTTTCCGGTACTCGTCGATGCTCTGCTTCCCGTATTTCTTGATGGCCTGTGTGTTCTTCCCTACCTTGCGCAGGCGGGCGTTAAAATCCCTGGCCAGGCGCAGCCCTTCGCTTTTCCTGTATTCGATCACCCTGTCTATCGCCTTCTCCAGGGCTTTCCTGATATACGGCCAGAGCTTCTCTTCCTTCTGCTCCGTGCTGCTTTCCACGACGCCCGGGAAACTTATCAGCTCCCGGAGGTGTATCTCCCCCTTGACGCCGAGGTCCTTCTGCATCTTTCTGATCTTCCTGAGGTACTCCCGGGCGGTGTTCTCGTTTATCTCTATTCTCCGGATGTCTTTCTCCCTGCCGGTGGTTTCCCTTGCTATCCTGATATAGACCTTGCCGCGGTACAGCTTCCCCGCAAACGCCTTTTTCACCTTCTCCTCCAGCAGGAAAAAGCCGTTGAACGAAAGGCCCCCGATGCTGAACGTTTTATGGTTAAGCGTCTTGATCTCCACGGTTATCTTCCCATACGGGCTCTGCTCCGCGCCCTTGCCGAACCCCGTCATCGATCTTATCGTGCTTTTCGCGCTTTTTGCCGCGGCTTTCTTCTTCGCGTTCGATGCAGGCATCACGCCCACCTCCGTTTCTTTTTCGTCTCCTCGACCTCGGCCGCGGGATATATGTCCACTATTATCTCATCCGGCTCGAACCACAGCTTTATTTCCCTTTCCGCGTCGGCGGTATTCTCTGAAGCGTGAATGACGTTCTCGAACACGCCGGCCGTAGTGATCCTGCCGTAGGCCCCCCTTATCGAAACCGGCTCCGCTTCCTCCGGGTTGGTCGACCCGCAGATATCCCTCACCTTCTTGATGGCACCCTCCCCCCAGTACACCAGCGCCATGACCTTCTTCTTGTGATACTCGCCCGTGATATACTTGATAAGCTCCTCAAAGAAAGGCTTATCCTTCAGGTGTCCGTAATGCTCCTCCGCAAGCTCCCGCGACACCTGCACCATCTTCGCCCCGATGATATCCAGCTTTGTCTCCGACAACCTCGTCAGAACATTCCCCGTCAAAGACTTCTTAAGCCCATCAGGCTTTATCAACACAAGCGTCTGCTCCCCCATCTCTCCCCTTCCAATATTCTACCGATAATAAAAATAGATAGTTATTACCATAACACCCGCGTCAATATTTTAACAACTACGGCCAAAAAGTCAATAGTTTAAGCAAGCTAAGGGCTGTCCCGCCAGAGGCGCCCAAGGCGGGGCGGCCCCGTACAGGGCATTGATGGCCGGGCAAGCTTGGTCCCGCCGAAGGCGGGTTGCCCGGCCTAAAACACGACCACGAACTCGCCGCGGGGTTTTCTTTCGGCGAAGTGTTCCAGCTGGCGGCTGGCTTTTTCTCTTCTGACCTCTTCGAACTTTTTTGTTATTTCGCGCGCCAGGACTATCTCGCGGTCGCCCATGATATCGATGAAATCTTCCAGGAACTTCACTATCCTGTGCGGGGATTCGTAGAGGACCACGGTCCTTTCTTCGCTTTTCAGCATCTCCAGCTGTCTCCTGCGGCGCGCTTTCTTGCTGGAAAGAAACCCTTCGTAGACGAACTTGTGCGTCGGCTTGCCGGAGAGGACCAGCGCGGCCACGAACGCCGTGGGACCGGGGACCGTGGTAATCGGAATGTCGCTGCTGATGCATTCGGCTATCAGCACGCTTCCGGGGTCGGATATGCCGGGCGTGCCGGAATCGGAAACCAGCGCGATATCCCTGCCGTCCAGCAGCGCCCTGATAAGCTGCGGGGTCTTCTGCGCCATATTGTACGAATGAAAGCTCGTAACAGCCCCTTCTATGCCATGAGCCCGCATCAGAACCTTCGCCCTGCGCGTATCCTCCGCCGCGATCAGATCCGCCTCCTTCAGCACGCGCATCGCCCTGAGCGTAATATCCTCAAGGTTTCCTATAGGCGTACTTACGATATAGAGGGTTCCCTTCGGCATTTTCTCTTTTCCGGCGTTACTCGACGGTAACCGATTTCGCGAGGTTTCGCGGCTGGTCTATGTCGTAGCCGAACTCGGCGGCCACGTAATACGCCAAAAGCTGAAGCGGGATGGCGACAAGCAGCGGCGAAAACACCTCGTCGACCCGGGGGATGTCTATGAGGTAGTTCTTCCTTCCGCTACGCAGGATCTTCTCGCCCTCGGAGACGACGGCGATAATAAACCCGCCCCTGGCCTTGATCTCCTGGATGTTGGACAGCATCTTCTCGTAGGTGTCGGACTCGACCGCGATACAGACCACCCACGGGTTCTCGTCTATCAGGGCGATCGGCCCGTGCTTCATCTCCCCCGCGGGGTACCCCTCCGCACTGATATAAGATATCTCCTTGAGCTTCAGCGCCCCCTCCAGTGCGTTGGGGTAATTTATGTTCCGCCCGAGGTAAAGGAAGCAGCTCTTGTTGTTACGGGCGAGGTAGTATTCGTGGAATTCCGCGGCATAATCAGCCAGCCGGTTCTGGCCGGAAACATACCGCTTAAGGATACTGTCCGCGCGGGACGGTATCTTTTGCAGGTCCGCGAGAAACCTCGAACCGTCCGCTGCCGCCTCTTTCGTCACGGAAGCAAGGTAGAAGGTGAAAAGATACAGTATGGCAAGCTGGGCCGTATAGGCCTTCGTGGAGGCAACCGCTATCTCCAGCCCGGCATGGGTGTATATGACCCCGTCGGATTCGCGGGCGATGGAGCTTCCCAGGACGTTGCATATGGCCAGGACCGGTGCGCCTCTTTTCTTCGCTTCCCGCAGCGCCGCGAGGGTATCGGCAGTCTCCCCGGACTGCGATATAACGATGACCAGGGTGTCCTC
>JAUWWB010000039.1 GCA_030617085.1 Candidatus Omnitrophota bacterium | reverse complement strand
GCAGGCTTTAGCCTGCGCCCGCCGAAGGCGGCCAGGGCACAACGGCGCAGGCTAAAGCCTGCGGCTACATTTACGTGCGATTTTGACCGCTGAAAGATCGCATATGCGCATTGGATATTAAACCACGAAGAACACGAAGAGTACGAAGAAGCTGAAAGAAAAACAATTTTGCATTTTGATCTGTCATTTTGATATTTGATTTTTGATTTTTAATTTCCAGCTTCGCGCCTATACGGTCCAAGACCCGGGGGTTTTATGGCGTTGTCACTGACGAAAAAGGTTTGTGATCTTCTGATCACGAGAGGGCTTGTTTCCGAAGACGACCTGAACGAGGCCAGGAAGATATGCGCGGAAAAAGGCGGAAGCCTGAGCGACATCCTGGTCGAGATGAAAGGCGTCTCCAGGGACGACCTTTTGACCGCGCTCAGCGAAGGCCTCGGATTCCCCCCGATCAAGCTTTCCCGTTACCGGATCGATGAAGACATTCTCGGGCTGATACCGAAAAGGATCGTGCTGTCATACCAGATACTGCCCGTTTCCCGCGTGGAAAAGCAGCTCACGGTCGCCATGGTCGATCCCATGAACATATGCGCGCTCGATGACCTGAAGATCGTGACCAACCTGGATATCATCCCGGTCATCGCGGCCGAGGACGACATGAAAGAAGCGATAGGCAGGTATTATGAGAAGACAGCCGGGGAGGAGATCAGCGAGATCGTCGAGGGCATCAAAACCGCGCGGATGGAGATGGTTGCCGGAGAAAAAGAGGAGATATCCGCCGGGGAGCTGGTCCGGATAACCGCGGAAGCTCCCGTGGTGAAGCTCACGAACATGATATTAAGCACGGGGGTGAAAGAACGCGCGAGCGACATCCTGATAGAACCGATGGAAGCGAATTCCCGCGTGAGGTACCGGGTCGACGGCGTATTAAGGGAGATGTATAATCCTCCCGGGAAGTTCCATCAGGCTCTGGTGTCGCGCATCAAGGTCATGTCGGACCTCGATATAGCTGAGAGGCGCCTGCCGCAGGACGGGCGTTTCCGCATAAAGGTCGAGGGCAGGAAGGTGGATTTCAGGGTTTCCGTCGCTCCGTCCAGTTTCGGGGAAACGGTGGTGCTCAGGATACTTGACAAGGGGCAGACAAGGGCGGAGCTCGACATGCTGGGGCTGAAAGACAGGGACAAGCAGAAGATAATGGCTTCCAGCGAGAGGCCTACCGGCATGATACTGGTGTGCGGCCCGACGGGGAGCGGGAAGACCACCACGCTCTATTCCATCTTAAGGCATGTGGACGATCCCGGAAAAAATATCGTCACCGTCGAAGACCCGGTTGAATATGAGCTTGAAGGCATCAACCAGGTGAACATAAATGAGGACGTGGGGCTGACGTTTGCCGGCTCTCTTCGCTCGATCCTGAGGCAGGACCCGGATATTATCATGGTCGGCGAGATCAGGGACCATGATACGCTTGACGTCGCCATCAAGGCCGCCTTGACGGGGCACCTTGTCCTGAGCACGCTTCATACGAATACCGCGAGCGGATCGGTCGTGAGGATGATAAACATGGGCGTCGAACCTTTTTTAATAGTGGCTTCGGTCGAACTTATCGTGGCGCAGCGGTTGCTGAGAAAATTGTGCCCTGAATGCCGGGAGGCGTACACACCCCCGGAAGACATCGCTGCCAGGTACGGCCTTTTTGATAAGAATGGTAACATAGCGAAGATCTACAGGCCCGTCGGATGCAAGAGATGCCTGAATTCCGGTTACCGGGGCAGGACGGCTATCGTCGAGTGCCTGAAACTGACCCCGGCGGTAAAGGAACTCATATTCAGGCGGGCGCAGGAATTCGAGATCGATAAGGTGGCCCGGGCCGAAGGCATGGTCACGCTGAGGGAGAACGGCATGGAGAACGTCCTTGACGGAGTGTCTTCCCTTGAGGACGTGCTGCGCGTTACCGTCGAAACCAGGGATTAGGACACCTTCGTTGTCATTCCCGCGAAAGCGGGAATCCATTTGACACGGGGTGACACGGATCTGTGTAGAACGGGGTATAGTCATATGGAAAAATCCTTGAAGAACAGGATCCTGGATACGCTTCAGGAGAGCGGGTTGGTGGAAAAGAAGAACCTGAAGTACGTGCTGGACGAAGCGCGGCGGAGGACCGAAGGCGACATCATAAAGTTTCTTTCCGACAGCGGTATCGTTTCGGACCGCGATCTTTTGGCCGTGTTAAGCCTGGAGTCCGGCATTCCGTCCATTGACATGTCAAGGGTCACGCTGGATAAGGAGGTCATGGACCTGGTGCCCGAAAAGCTGGCCAGGCGGCATTGTGTGGCGGTGCTGTCTAAATCCGGAACCATTTTGACACTCGCCATTTCCGACCCCACCGATATTTACGCCATAGACGATGTCAAGACAATTACAGGGTGTGACGTGAAACTTGTCCTGGCCTCACACCGGGACCTTCAGAAGGCCATTGTTTCTTTTTACGGCGCGGAAGAGGAGGCTATTTCCGCCATAATCGGAGAGGAAGAAGAAATGGAGGCCGGCGTGGAGGTCGTCGGCAAGGCGGAAGCCATTGATGAAACGGAGATGACCAGGGAAAGCGCGGCGGCCCCTATCGCCAAGATGGTCAATCTCATTATCAGCGAGGCGATAAAGAAAAGGGCGAGCGATATTCACCTTGAGCCCCAGGAAAAATCCCTGCGGGTCAGGTACCGCGTGGACGGCAAACTGCAACCCGCGTTTGAGCTGCCCAGGGAGAATCAAAACGCCATACTGGCGCGCCTGAAGATAATGTCGAACCTGGATATTACGGAAACCAGGATGCCGCAGGACGGCAGGTTCCGGATAAAGATGGAAAAGAAAGAAATAGACTTCCGCGTGTCCGTTCTTCCCGCGAGTTACGGGAACAAGATCGTCCTGAGGCTGCTTGACAAGGAGAGCCTCTCCATTGGCTTGGAAAAGCTCGGGTTTCTTCCCGGGCCGCTGGCCGATTTTAAGGAAGCTCTTTCAAGGCCTTTCGGGATAATCCTGGTGACAGGGCCCACCGGCAGCGGAAAGTCTACAACGCTTTATTCCATTCTCACCGAGATGAACGTGCCGGAAAGGAACATCATCACGGTCGAGGACCCCGTGGAATACCAGGTTCCCGGCATAACCCAGATAGCGGCTCGTCCGGATATAGGCCTGGATTTTGCGAGCGGATTAAGGGCGATACTTCGTCAAAGCCCGGATGTGATAATGGTGGGGGAGATAAGGGATCTTGAGACGGCTGACATAGCTATTAAAGCTTCCCTTACGGGGCACATGGTCCTCAGCACGCTGCACACGAACGACGCGGTCGGAGCGATCACGCGCCTCGTGAACATGGGGGTCGAACCGTTCCTCGTCGCCTCAAGCCTTGTCCTGGCCTGCGCGCAGCGCCTTCTCAGAAAGATATGTCCGCATTGCAAGACAGAGGAGAAGATCCCGGAAGAAGTGCTGAAGGAGATAACGGAGAAATATCCCGAAGCCGCCGGGGTGGAAAAGTTTTACACGGGCAGCGGCTGTTCGATGTGCAACGGCACGGGGTATCTCGGGCGGTTAGGAACGCTGGAGACTCTGCTTGTGGATGACCGGATAAGGGACATGATAAACAAGCGCAAGTCCGAAGGGGAGATCAGGGAATACCTGACGTCGAAGGGCGTAAGGACACTGCGCGAAAACGCGATGATCAAGTTTATCAAGGGGTGGACGTCTCTTGAGGAAGTGCTCAGGGTTACGTGAGGGTAGGGTATAGGTTCTAGGTTTTAGGTTAAAGGTGAAAAGAATGGCTAAATTCAAGTATGTAGCGAAAGACAAGGCGGGGCGGACGGTGAAGGGGGAAGTTGAGGCGGCGGACAAGAAGCACGCCGTTGAGATCCTGCGCGGGAAGGAACTGCTTACGCTCAAGCTCGAAGAGGCCAGGCGGGCGGCTTTGGCCTTTCCTTCGCTCAAATTGATATCCGCCGGGCCTAAGGTGAAGATGGACGATATCGTCGTGTTTACCCGGCAATTGGCCACCATGACCGGAGCCGGCATCACCATCCTCAATTCTCTCGATACGCTGGGCGACCAGGCGGATAACGCCACGCTCCAGAAGGTGCTGTGGGACATGCGGGATTCCGTTAATACGGGGAAGAGCCTTTCCGAAGCGATGGGCGATCATTCGGCCGTTTTTTCCGCTTATTTTGTGAACATGGTCAGAGCCGGGGAGTCCAGCGGCATGCTGGATGACGTCCTGGACAGGGTGGCGTCATACATGGAGAAGACGAGCGCGCTGCACAAGAAGATAAAATCGGCCATGGTATATCCCGCTGTCGTTACCGGCATGGCGGTTGTGATAACGCTTGTGATGATACTCAGGGTAATACCCGTGTTCAAGGAGATGTTTTCCGGCTTCGGGGCCACTTTGCCGGCGCCCACCCAGTTCCTGATAAACCTGAGCGACGCGATGCGGCACTACTTCTGGCTGTTTGTCCTGTGCGCCGCTATCGGGGCCTTTGCCATGAGGTGGTATGTCAGGACGGACAAAGGCCGCCTGGCCATAGACGGTCTGAAGCTGAGGCTTCCGGTTTTCGGTCCTTTGTTCAGAAAAGTCGCCGTGAGCAAGTTTACGCGCACTTTGAGTACCCTGGTGAAAAGCGGTGTCCCCATACTTTCCGCGCTTGTGATCGTCGCGAAGACTTCCGGCAACATGGTCGTCGAGAATGCCGTCAACAGCGTAAAGGAAAGTGTGCGCGGGGGAGAGAGCATAGCCGGGCCGATGGGGAAAAGCGGCATATTCCCTCCGCTGGTCACAAGGATGGTCGCCGTGGGGGAAAAAAGCGGCCAGATGGAAACGATGCTGACAAAGATTGCGGATTTCTATGACGCGCAGGTCGACGCGGCTGTCGAGGCATTGACCAGCCTGATAGAGCCTTTCATCATAGCTTTCCTCGGCATAGTGATAGGCGGCATAGTGATAAGCATGTTCCTGCCGATATTCAAGATGTCCACCCTTATTGCGTTCTAGCTTTTTTTTCGCTGTTAAATTTGCATTTTTAAAGAAACGCAGGTATACTTTATGCGAAGTATCGGATAAAATTCGGACTTCAAATAATCTTTGAAAGGAGGCGAGAAAAATGAAAATGCGAAAACTTCTAGGCAAGGGCGGTTTTACTCTTGTTGAGATCATGATCGTAGTCGCAATTATAGGTTTATTAGCCGCGATAGCCATTCCTAATTTCGTAAAGGCCCGTCAGACCGCGCAGAGGCAGGCTTGCATAGCCAACCTCAAGCAGACCGAGGGCGCTAAGGTGCTGTGGGCTCTGGATGGCGGTACGGGGACTCCTACATGGGCGAACCTCGTGACTGATTACATCAAGGTGACGCCGACCTGTCCCGGAGGCGGGACGTATACGATCGGAGACCTGAACACTGATCCAGCGTGTTCAAAGGCCGCTGCACCCGATCTTCACGTGTTGCCTTGATCCGGGCAATAGGCCTGTAAAACAAAAAAACGAGGGCGATAATTGTCGCCCTCGTTTTTTTGTCCTTAATAGTAGGGGTCAGGACTTGAATTTTGCCTGATGGCAAAATTCAAGACCTGACCCCGCTCGTCCGATTACCTGTATCCGTTAAACGAAACAACTTCGCCCTTGTCCTTGAGATATTTCTCCGGCAGTTTGGGCTGTGCCGGATATCCCATGGCGATGACGAGTTCGATCTTTTTTCCGCGTGGCACGCGGAAGATCTTTTTTAACCTTCTCTCATCGAACCAGCCGAGGATGCACGTGCCGATACCAAGTTCCCGGGCCTGCAGCGCGATGTGCTCACAGGCGATGCCGATGTCGATCCGCCTGAAATCCGTGTTCCTGAGCTTCCCGCCCGCCCATGCCGGGAACTTCAACTTTTCGGAGATGACGGCAATGAAAGCGGCCGCTTCACGCGCGAAGGCGTTCATCCCGTAGAGGCCGGAAAACGCCTTTTCGGCGACTTGCTGTTTTTTTTCGGCATCGTCTATCACGATAAATTTCCACGCCTGCGAGTTACACGCCGAAGGCGCGTACCGCGCCGCCTCGACGCAAAGCTCCAGATCCGCCCGCCTGATCGCCCGCCCACCAAAGGCGCGAACGCTCCTGCGGGACTTGACCAGCTCAAGAAAATCCGACATGACTCCTCCTGTCCTCACTAGGTTTTGAGATTGCCTTAATCTTTGCGATTTTGAATGTAATTGATTATAATATAAAGTATCGACGAATAACAGATTAAAAGGGTGGCGGCAAGGCGAAAAGCTAAAAAACAAAGGCGCCGGAAGATGCGAAGAAGAGAAACGTTGATGCTGGGAGCACTGCTTTTGTTTTTGCCGTTTGTGACCGGCGGCATACTGTCGATCAATCCGGCTACGGACGAAGAGGAGTTTGTGCTGGTATCGGCGGCGAAGGAGCGGAAGATGGGAAGGAAGATCGACCGGCAGATCCGCAAGCGTTTCGACATTCCGCCGGATCCGCTCACGCAGGAGCGGGTGGGCCGGATCGGCGGGAAGCTTGCCGCTGGCACGGACAGAAAGGACGTGGTTTACCGGTTCACTGTCCTGAGCGATGAAAAGGACGATAATTATAACGCTTTTGCGGTGCCCGGCGGATATATTTACATCTTCGACGATCTCGTGGAGGCGCTTGAGACCGATGACAAGCTGGCAGCCGTCCTTGCCCATGAGATGGGGCATGTGGAAGCCCGTCACGCGATCAAGCGGATGCAGGGTAATCTCGGCCTTACAGTGCTCATGCTGCTCGGGGCGGGGATGCAGTCCGAGGAAGGGGCACACGCGCGGGCAAACAGGGCCATCGGACAGCTCGTGGCCGCGTATTCCCGCCATGACGAAAGGCAGGCCGACGAGCTTTCGGTAAAATACCTGCGCCGCGCCGGATTCGAACCCGCCGGCGCCATCGGCGCGCTGGAAACGCTGAAAACCCTGCGCAAAAAGGCCCCAAGAAGAAGATATTGCTTCTACCGAAGCCACCCGTATCTTTCGGAAAGGATCTCGTACCTCAAGAAGTCCGTAAATGGATATACGGATTTCGACTCGTACATTAACATCGTTCCGGAAGAAGAGTGAGGTTGAGTTCGGAGTTCGCGGTTCGACAAGCTCACCACCCCTGAACCGTCCCGAGCGAAGTCGAGGGGGAGTTCGGAGCGGATTCACTCCCCCGAATAGGCGGGGCATTCCTGCCCCGCAATGCTGATAGCCGTGTTGAGTTCGGAGTTCGTAGTGGTGTTGGGTGTGGCTCGTGAATAACGTGTAACCAAGGAGGAAGAACATGAAGAAGCTGGCGATCATTTACTATTCCAGGACCGGCAATACCGAAGCCATGGCGCACCTGATCGCGGAAGGGGCGGCGGGGCCCGGCGTGCGGGTGGACGTAAAAAATGTCGAGGATTTTCCGGCGGAGAAGGCGCTGGAATATGACGGCCTTGTCATAGGTTCCCCGACATACTACGGGTCCATGGCGCATCAGATAAAGAAATTCTTTGACGATTCGGTCAGCTTTCACGGCAAGCTCTCCGGAAAGGTCGGCGCCGCCTTTTCTTCGGCCGCAAACATCGGCGGTGGCAACGAGACGGTCATAACTGGCATACTGAACGCGATGCTGATCCACGGCATGATAGTCCGCGGAAACGAGGCCGGCGACCACTACGGCCCCGTCTCCATAGGAACCCCCGACGCCCGCGTCAAAAAGCAGTGCCATGAACTCGGCAAGAGAGTGGCGGAGCTGGTGGTGAAAGTGGCGTAGCTGCCGCCGGTCCGGGGGGGTGGGGGTCCGTGCTCAAACATCCGTTGCGGTTCTGCCCGGCATGGGACCTGCGCGCGGACCCCCTCCCACGCGGACCTTAGCTAACGCGAACCCAGCCCAACGAATAGGCGGGACATTCCTGTCCCGCATCGCTGGGAACCGTAAAAAATGTAGCCGCAGGCTTTAGCCTGCGCAGGAAGGCGCCGGCGGACGTGGGCGATGGGGTGAAAGATATGCGGATCAATATCCGTTACATAAAAGACAGCGACACATTTGAGGTTCAGGCGGTGGATAAGAAGGTGCGCGCGCATTTTCTTCTTTCGAGGGCGGAACTAAACAACATGAGGACCATCCTGGAAAAAGCCCTTCTGGAGAGCAAGCGCAAAGAAAAAGGCAAGGGCGAAACGTAGGGGCAGGCCCCTGTGCCTGCCCCCTTACGTGTGTGTTTGCGTAAAAATAAGGGGCAGACACAGGGGTCTGCCCCTACATTGCAACGCAATCCGAAACCCGCGCCTCACAGTGAAGAAAGCACGCTCCTTTCTTTTATTGTGTGTTCCGCGAG
>JAUWWB010000011.1 GCA_030617085.1 Candidatus Omnitrophota bacterium | reverse complement strand
TTTTTTATGTCCATCTCTCCCTCCAAACCGCACAGCCTCGCCCCCACTCACACCGAACTAAAAAAGGCTACCCAACATTGCGGGACAGGAATGTCCCGCCTATTCAGGGAGGGGGAACCACTCCGAACTCCGAACTACGAACCACGAACTACCCACCTGCCTTCACAAAGTTCCTCAGAATATTCTTCCCCTCCCCGGTCAGGATCGACTCCGGGTGGAATTGGACACCCCATATCGGCTTGTCCCTGTGGCGGATGCCCATGACCTCCCCTGCTTCAGTCCAGGCGGTCAACTCGAGCGGCTCCCTCAGGCTGCCGGGTTCGACGACCAGGGAATGGTACCGCATGGCCGTGAACGGGGAGGGTATGCCTTCAAAAATGCCTTTACCCTCATGGTAAACCGGGCTTGTCTTTCCGTGCATGATACGGCTGCCCCTTACGACCACGGCGCCGAAGACCTCGGCGATACACTGGTGTCCCAGGCATACCCCGAGGATCGGGATGGCGCCGCCGAAGGCGCGGATCACCTCTTTTGATATCCCGGCGTCATCCGGCCGCCCCGGACCGGGCGAGATGATCAACCTTTCCGGGGAAAGGGATCTGATCTCCTCCGGCGTGATCTTATCATTACGGTAAACCGCCACGCGTTGCTCGAGCTCCCCCAGGTACTGGACGAGGTTATACGTGAACGAGTCATAGTTATCTATGACCAGGATCATTCCATCCCCTTCTCGGCAAATTCAATGGCCTTGATCATCGCCATGGCCTTGTTCATGGTCTCCTGATATTCCTTTGCCGGGTCCGAATCCAGGACAATGCCCGCCCCGGCCTGGATATACGCGGTATCCCCTTTCATCACGATCGTCCTGATAGTGATGCACATGTCGATGTTCCCCGAAAAACTTATGTACCCCACGCAGCCGGCGTAAGGCCCGCGCCTCATGTTCTCAAGCTCGTCGATAAGCTCCATGGCCCTGACTTTCGGGGCGCCCGTCACGGTGCCCGCCGGAAATGTGGCTTTTATGAGATCAAATGTATCCTTATCTTCCCTGAGCCTGCCCACGATATCGCTGACCATGTGCATCACGTGCGAATATCTCTCGATCCGCATGAGCCGGCGCGTTTTTACGCTGGAATATTCGCATACCCGGCCCAGGTCGTTGCGCCCCAGATCCACCAGCATGATGTGCTCGGCCTTTTCCTTGGGATCCGCCAGGAGATCCTTTTCCAGGCGCAAGTCTTCTTCTTCCCCGGAGCCCCGCCCGCGGGTGCCGGCTATGGGCCTCACCTCTACAACGTCGTCCTCGCGCCTTACAAGGATCTCGGGAGAGGAACCCACTATCCTGTAGTCGCCGAACTTGAGATAATACATGTACGGGGAAGGGTTGATCGACCTGAGCGCCCTGTATATCGAGAACGCGTCCGCTTCCGTCCGCCTCTTCAGCCTCCGGGAAAGCACGAGCTGGATCACATCGCCCGCGCGTATGTACTCTCTGGCCCGCTCGACGATCCCGCAAAACTCCCGCTCTGAAAAATTCGACTCAACTGCCGAAGGCGCTCCGCCGGCCTTTATCTCTCCCGGTTTCATTTCGGCGCCTTTCAGCTTCTCCATGATCCCGTCGACCTTTTTACAGGCGGCGTCGTAAGCTTCTCCGGGATCGCCCTTGACGATGGCGTTGGAAACGACCTTGATCTTATGGTCCACGTGATCGAAGATAAGGATGGTGTCCGTAAGGACAAGCTGCATGTCCGGGATATCGAGATCCCCGGGATTTTTATCGGGCAGGTCCTCAATGAAACGGACCATGTCGTAGCCGATGTAACCCACCAGCCCGCCGCAGAACCTGGGCAATCCCTTCACGTCGATGAAGCGGAACCCGTCCATGACCGATCTTATTTCGCGTATGGGGTCTTCTTCGGCCGTATATGTTTCCACCTCTTCGCCCCGCCTTATGGTGATGGTCATGCCTTTGCTTTCCAGGACAAGGGACGGGTCGCTGCCCAGGAAAGAATATCTGCCCACATGCTCTCCCCCTTCGACGGATTCGAGCAGATAGGAGAAATCCCCTTCCTCGATCTTCAGAAAAGCGGATAAAGGCGTGTCAAAATCAGCCAGCATCTCCCGGTAAACGGGGATGACGTTACCTTTTTTCGCCAGCTCTATGAATTCCTGTTTGTCGGGATAATACATTTTTCGCCCTTGTACCCCATTCTAGGTTTTAGGTTATAGGTTATAGGTTATAGATTATAGGTTATAGGTTGTAGGTTATAGGTTTTGGGTTGTAGGGAATAGAGGCCCTTACCCTGCTACCTCCCCCTAAAACCTAGAACCTAAAACCTAAAACCTACCCATATACCTCACCCGGATCAAACACCCGTTCTTCCTCGATCAGCGCGTGTCCGTTCTCGTCTATTCTTCTATAATAGCAGCTGAAGTACCCCTTGTGGCAGGCGGCGCGGGTCTGGTCCACCTTGAAAAGAAGGGAATTGTCCGCGCAGTCGACGAACAGCTCCTTCACCGCCTGTGTGCATCCCGAAGTCTCGCCCTTGAGCATGACACGACCCTTTGACCGGCGGAACACGTAGATCTTCTTCTCTTCCAGGGTCTTCTCAAGCGCCTCGGCGTCCATGTAACACAACGTCAGGACGCGCGATGACCTCGCGTCCTGTATGACAGCCGGAATAAGCCCTTTATCGTCAAAATTCAACTTATCAATAAAACCCATCGTTTACTCCCCCTTTCGTGACCCGCCTGCCCCGAGCGAAGTCGAGGGGTGACCCGTCTTGAGATCCTTCGCTTCGCTCAGGATGACAATCTAGGGCAACCACTCCGAACTACGAACTACGAACCACGAGCTACGAACTACGAACTAAACCCTAACGACCACGCCCTTTCCGCTCAAATACTCCTTGACCTCGCGTATCGAGAATTCCTTGAAGTGGAAGACCGAGGCGGCCAGGGCGGCGTCCGCTTTCCCTGCCGTGAGGGCCTCCAGAAAATGCTCGAGCTTCCCGCACCCCCCGGAAGCTATCACGGGTATGTTCACCGCTTCGCTTATCGCGCGCGTCAGTTCCACGTCATATCCGTCTTTCGTGCCGTCGCGGTCCATGCTCGTGAGGAGTATCTCCCCGGCGCCCAGGGCCTCCGCTTTACGGGCCCATTCCACCGCGTCCAACCCGGTCGCTTCGCGTCCGCCCCTCACGTAGACTTCCCAGGAGCCGTCGCCTCTCCTTTTCGCGTCGATCGCGACGACAATACACTGCGAACCGAACTTCGCGCTGGCTTCTTTCACGAAATCGGGATTCTCAACGGCGGCGGTATTTACCGATACTTTATCGCATCCCGCGTTTAAAAGCTCGCGTATGCCCTCGATGGAATAAATGCCCCCGCCGACCGTAAAAGGCATGAACACCTGCTCCGCGACGCGGCGGACAACGTCGACGATCGTTTTACGCTTCTCGTAGCTGGCGGTAATATCGAGAAATACGAGCTCGTCAGCGCCTTCGTCGTCGTAGATCCTCGCGTTTTCCACGGGGTCGCCGGCGTCACGCAGGTTTACAAAATTCACGCCTTTTACCACGCGCCCGTCTTTTACGTCAAGACACGGGATTATCCGCTTTGCCAGCATCGATAGCCTCCCTGAGGTCTATTATCCCCTCGTAAAGCGCGCGTCCAACGATCACGCCGCTAAGGCCGCGACTTTCGAGTTTTTTCAATTCCACAATATGCTCCAGCGTCTTGACACCGCCGGCGGCAACTATCTTCACGCCGACCGCGTCCAGTATCTTCTCAAGCTGCCCGGTGCTGGGTCCTGAAAGCATGCCGTCTTTCTGAATATCCGTGTATATTATCTCCCTGGCGCCGAACGACACGAACCTTTTCAACATATCAAAGAGATCGAGATCCAGGCCTTCCTCCCAGCCGTGTATATGGGGTTTGAAGCCTTTGGCGTCCACACTCAGGATCACCCGTTCATGAAAACTCTCAAGACAGTCTCTCGCGAAATCGATCTCCTCGAACGCCTTGGACCCTATGACGACCCGCCACACTCCATGGTCCAGGGCATCTTTTATGTCGATCTCTTTCCTGAAACCGCCGCCCACTTCTACCGGTATGTCCACCGCGCCGACGATCTCCTTGACGACCGGAAGGTTCACCGAGCGGCCCTGCCTTGCCCCGTCCAGGTCCACCACGTGGATGAGTTCCGCCCCCATGGATTCCCATTTTCTGGCGGCCTCGACAGGCGTGACCTCGTAATCCAGCTCGCGGTCATACCTGCCCTGTTCCAACCTGACGGTCTTGCCCCCTATTATGTCTATCGCGGGTATTACTTTCATAAGTCTGTAAAGTTTTCCAGCATTTTTATGCCGTTTGCCTGTGACCTCTCCGGGTGAAATTGGACGGCGTAGATATTATCCTTCCATATCGCGGAAGTGTAAGGGATCCCGTATTCGGTCTCGGCGGCGACAAGATCCCTTTGTTCGGCCGCGCAGTAATACGAATGGACAAAATAAAAATAACTCCCGTCCTTGAGCCCCCTGAAGATCGGACAATCGTCCCTGAGCAGCCTGACCGTATTCCACCCTATTTGCGGGACCTTCAGTCCCATCTCGCGCGGGAAGGCCTTCACTTCACCCCGGATCACGTCAAGGCACTCGCATCCTCCGCATTCCTCGCTCCGGGTAAAAAGAAGTTGAAGCCCGAGGCATATCCCGAGAAAGGGTTTTCCCTTCTTTATATGCGCCACGAGCGGCTCCACAAGACGCCTCCGGGAAAGTCCGTCCATGGCGCCGGAGGATGAGCCGACCCCCGGAAGCACGATCTTGTCAAAGCCCTTCATCTCATCCGGATCTTCACACACCTTGACGTCCTGCTTAAGATAGCGAAAGGCGTTATAAACGCTCCTCAGGTTCCCCGAGCCGTAATCGATTATACCTATCATGTTGGTTCTCTCTGTTATAAGATACCTTTACTCGAAGGCACCTCGCCCGCCCTCCGCGGGTCGATACGCGTCGCTTTGTCCAGCGCCATGCCCAGGGCCTTGAAGGCGGCCTCGAGGTAATGATGCATGGCGTCTTCTTCCTTCTCTTCTCCCTCTATCTCGATGTGAAGGTTGATGCAAAGTTTTTTCGCGAAACTTTCAAGCAGGTCCCTGGCCAGATGCATCGAGTAGCCTTCCTTGTCCTTTACGCCCAGCCCGAGGCCCGCGCTTTTATCCCTGAAATTAAAAGCAGGCCGGTTGGATATGTCGACCAGCACCTTCGCGCTTACCATGTCCATCGGCACCTCCGCGGAAGCCGTCCTTGTTATGCCCCTGCAGTCGCCGAGGGCTTTCTTAAAAGCCTCGCCGAGGGCGATGCCTATGTCCTCGTTGAGATGGTGCTTGTCCACGTGGGTATCGCCGGCCGCCTTGAGGACCAGGTCGAAAAAGCCGTGGTACGAAAAAAGCGTCAGCATGTGGTCCAGGAAACCTATCGAAGTGGAGATCTTGCTTTCTCCCGAACCGTCGATGTTCAGAACAGGGATCACTATCTGGGTTTCCCTGGACTTCCTTTCATACTTGTCCGTTATCCTGTCGCCCTTATCGCTTTCGCTGACATACGTATCGGCAAAAATGGCACATGCCCCCTCATCGGTCAACTCCAGCTTACGCAGCCTTTCATAAAGATCCTTAACCATCATCCCTCCTGTTAGCGCGGACCGTTGCGGGTGTCCGCGTTCATCCGGTTCTTCACTCACACCTTACGCCGACGGACTCCCAGTGCTTTTCCAGCTTTTCCAGCTCCGTAAGTTCACGCACCCAGCCGGCGGAGCCGCACAGGGCCTTGCGGGAAAATGAAATAATATGTGAGCTCTTAATAAAGCTCCTCAGGTTCAACCCGGAAGAATATCGCGCCGTCCCGCCGGTCGGCAGCACGTGGCTGGGGCCGGCAATATAATCCCCTATGGCTACCGGGGTGTACTGCCCGAGAAAAACGGCTCCCGCGTTGGTAATGTTCTTTAATACCCTTTTGGGCGATTTCACCATGAGCTGCAGGTGTTCCGGCGCGATCATGTTGGATACGTTCGCCGCTTCCTCAAGGTTCTTGACCTTGATTATACACCCCGGTATCTCCGGGTCCCTGGACAGGGCGTTGAACACCCTTTTCGACGGCGTGACAAGAACGGACAGGCCCTTATGGTGTTCCGCCTGGGCCATGAGGTCTTTCTTAAGATACTCGATATTCGCGAAATTGTTGGCTATTATCAGCACCTCGCTCGGCCCGGCCAGCATGTCGATATCGCAGTAGCCGAAGACCTGGCGTTTCGCCTCGGTAACGTACTCATTACCCGGTCCGACGATCTTGTCCACTTTCGGTATCGTCCTGGTGCCGAAAGCCAGAGCCGCTACCGCCTGGGCACCGCCGACCTTGTATATCTCATCGACCTTGAGAAGGTTCGCTACCACGAGCATGTGGGGGTCGATGCTTTTAAACTTGTTCGGAGGGGACATCATCACGATCTTCTTCACGCCGGCGATCCTGGCGGGCAGGACCGTCATGTAAATACTCGACACCAGGGGGACCGTCCCGCTGGGGACATATACCCCGACTTTTTCGATCGGGGCGAATTTCTCCCCGAGCTCGATACCGGATTCCTGCCGTATGGACCAGGACCTGGGAACCTGGTTCGTGTAAAACTTGTTAATATTCCTTATGATCTCTTTCAGCGTACTGACGATCCCGGGCTTTATATCCTGGTAGGCGCCGCTTATCTCCGCCTCGGTAACGCGGAGGTCCTTCCGCTTCATGTTCACCTTATCGAACATGGCCGTATATCTGACGAGAGCCCCGTCCCCTTCGGACCTGACTTTATCTATTATGCCGGCGACTTTTTTCTGGAGGCGCACCTTTCCGTACTCGCTCCTGTTCACCAGCTTGTCAAATACTTTACTGCCCACTTTAACACTTCGCATATTGAACCCTCATTATGAAAAATCAAATATCAAAATGTAAAATGGTTTTAGGTTTTAGGTTTTTTGTTGCAGTGCTTAGTTAACAGTGCTGCCTCCTGAACCTATAACCTAAAACCTATAACCTATAACCTACTTTTATTTTTTACCCTGTTTGCCGCTCTATAATGCTCTTGGCCTCTTCCAGCGCCGCGGGCAGGCCGTCCGGGTCCTTGCCCCCGGCCTGCGCGAATGTCGGCTTCCCTCCGCCTCCTCCGCCGATGCTGCCGGCTATGCCGTTTATTATTTCCCTCGCGCTTATCCCTCTCGCCGCCAGATCAGGGGTCACAGCGCATACGAGATACGCCTTATCCCCGGCGCCGCTGCCCAGCAATATGACGCCCGAAGCCAGTTTTTTCTCGAGATAACCCGCCCCTTTCCTCAAGAGCGGCATCTCCAGGCCTTCCAGGACACCGGAAACGAAGCTTACCCCGCCGAAGACGGCCGGCTGTTCGGCGAGGCTGTCCATCTTCTCTTTCGCCGCGTTGAAAGCGCTTGCTTCTTTCTCCTTCTGCCTTTTCTTCGCGGCCTTTTCCAGGCGTTCCCGTGCCGTTAAAAGCGCGGGCCTGATCCTTTCGTCAAAATCGCGGATCACGCTCCTGTCTATCCCGGCCTTGCCGCTGATCACATCGCCGGCATAACGCGCAATGTCCTCATCAAGCCCGGTATCGGCGCCGCGGGCCGCTGTTTTGACCTCCTCTGATAGGCCTTCCAGAGTCTCCCTCAGCCACTTTCCCGCGTTCTCACCGGTCAAGGCCTCTACGCGCCTGATGCCGCTTGCAACGGAAGTCTCGGCTATGATCTTCATCACCCCGATATCCGCGGTATTGTCCACGTGCGTGCCGCCGCAGAATTCCCTGGACTGTTCTCCTATCGCCACGACGCGGACCGTTTCGCCGTACTTTTCGCCGAAGAACGAAAGCGCGCCTTCCTTTTCCGCCTCCTCCAGCAATTTCGTCCGCGCGGACACGGGAATGCCCTCTTCTATCCACTCGTTCACCATATCGTCGACCTTCCTCAGTTCCCTGTCCGACAGCTTCTTCATGTGCGTAAAGTCAAATCTCAGCCTCCTGTCGTCCACGAATGAACCGGACTGCCGTACGTGTTCACCAAGCACGCGGCGAAGAGCGGCCTGCAAGAGGTGCGTGGCTGTATGGTTCTTCGCCGTCCTCGTCTTTCTTTGCGAGTCAAGGTCGATAGTGACCCTGTCGTTCTTTTTGAAGTTTCCTTTTTTCGCGTGGACGCAAAGCACCTTCCTCCCGCCGGCATCAAAAGTGTTCAATATATCCATCCTCCCGCCTTCTTTAACGATACTTCCGGCATCCCCGACCTGTCCGCCGGCCTCTGCGTAAAACCTGCCGCTCTGGGGGGAAGTTATGACCTCGGCATACTCCCCTTCAAGGATCTCGTCGGATACCTTGTTCCCCTTCAAGATGAACTCCAGTTCCGCTTCCAGCGGAAGGGCGTCGGAACTCGGCGGCCTGGAAGCGCCGCGAAAATGATCCGGCTGAAAAATAAATTCGGTGGCCAGAACGCTGCCCCTGCGGGATCGCTCTTTTCTTTCTTCCATCATCCGCTCGAACTCTTCCGTGTCGGGGGCGACGCCTCTTTTATCCGCCTCTTCCGCGATCACGT
Organism: Candidatus Omnitrophota bacterium; assembly: GCA_030617085.1. Lineage (GTDB taxonomy): Bacteria > Omnitrophota > Gorgyraeia > Tantalellales > Tantalellaceae > JAUWWB01. The sequence goes on along the minus strand of JAUWWB010000011.1, from coordinate 3,881 downwards.
CAAGGGGCAACCCGTATGTATCCACCAGCTTGAAGACCTCTTCCCCGGTCAGCTTTGCGGCGCCGCCGGATATCATGCCCTCAAAAACCGGCATGGCCGCTTCGAGCGTATCGCTGAACCTCTTCTCTTCCTCTTCTATGATAGCGCTGATATGCTCCCTTTTCTCTTCTATCTCGGGATAAACGTCCTTCATCAGATCCGCCACCGCGGGAACAAAGTTGTACAGGAACGGCCCCTTCCTGCCGCTTTTCAAATAGGACCTCCTGATAAGTTTTCTCACGACGTACCCCCGCTTTTCATTGGAGGGGGAGACGCCGTCGGCTATGGCAAATACCGCAGCGCGAACATGGTCGGCCATGAGATAAAGGTCCTCGACGGGCACCGCCTTCGCCGCCTCGCCCAGAGCCCCTTTTATGTGTTCGACGACCGGTTTAAAAATGTCGGTCTCGAAATTCGTCTTCACGCCCTGCATCACCGAAGCCATGCGCTCCAGCCCCATGCCGGTGTCTATGTTCTTGTTGGGCAAAGCATCCAGCTTTCCGTCCGGTTTCCTGTCAAATTCGGTGAACACGAGGTTCCACACTTCCACGAACCTGCCGCACTCGCACGAGGGATCGCAGGATTCCCTCCCGCATCCGGTATCCTTCCCCCAATCGTAGAAGATCTCGGAACACGGTCCGCAGGGGCCGTTCGGCCCCTTTGCGGGGGCGTCCGCGGGCCAGAAATTATCATGCTGGCCCAGCTTGACTATCCGTTCCGCGGGGACCTTCATATCATTAAGCCATATCAGGTACGATTCCTCATCCTCCTCATAAACGGACACCCATAAACGCTCTTCGGGCAGGCCCATCTCCCCGGTCATGAATTCCCAGGCCCAGCTGATAGCTTCTTTCTTGAAATAGTCGCCGAAAGAAAAATTACCCAGCATCTCAAAAAATGTGTGGTGCCTGGGGGTCTTGCCCACCTTCTCCACATCCCCTGTCCGCAGACATTTCTGGCACGAGACCGCCCGCTTGAAAGTGATGTTCTTGCCCATGAACTGTTCCTTGAACTGGTTCATCCCGGCGCCTGTGAACAGCAGTGTCGGATCGCCCACCGGAACAAGAAGGTCGCTCCGGACAACGGTGTGGCCTCTTTCCTTGAAAAAGTCAAGAAACCTTCGCCTGATCTCGTTGGTTGACATAGTCATGATCCGACCTCAACAAAATAACTTCCGCATGGTGCATGGGGCATGGGGTCGCCCCACTCCGAACTACGAGCTACGAACTACGAACTAACACCCCCCATCACAGCCCTGATCTCGCTTTCGATCTTGTTCATCACGGCGGCGTTTTCCCTGAGATACAGCCGCGCGTTCTCTTTTCCCTGGCCTATCTTCTCATCGCCGTAGGAAAGCCAGGTCCCGCTCTTTTTGATTATGCCGGCCTCTTCCCCCATGTCGATGATGTCCGAAGACCGGGATATGCCTTCGTCGAACATGATGTCAAATTCCGCCTGCCTGAACGGCGGAGCCATCTTGTTCTTGACGACCTTCGCCCTGACGCGGTTGCCTATGACCTTATCACTTTTTTTGAGAGACGCTATGCGCCTCAGATCGATCCGGACGGATGAATAGAACTTGAGGGCGTTGCCGCCGGTGGTGGTTTCGGGGTTGCCGAACATGACCCCTATCTTCATCCTGAGCTGGTTGATAAAAATGACGCAGGTTTTCGACTTGTTTATGGCGCCTGTCAGCTTCCTGAGCGCCTGGCTCATGAGCCGGGCCTGCAGGCCCACGTGAGAGTCCCCCATCTCTCCTTCGAGCTCCTTCCTCGGCGTCAAGGCGGCGACCGAGTCTATAACGACAACGTCGAGGGCGTTGCTCCGGACCAGGGTCTCGACTATCTCCAGCGCCTGTTCCCCGCTATCGGGCTGCGAGATCAAAAGGAAATCCAGATCGACACCGATCTTTTTCGCATAAGTCGGATCAAACGTGTGCTCGGCGTCTATGAAAGCCACCTCGCCGCCCGTCCTCTGCGCGTTGGCGAGGATACTCAAGGTAAGCGTGGTCTTGCCGCTGGATTCGGGCCCGAATATTTCGACGACTCGCCCGCGCGGCACGCCGTTCACGCCCAGCGCCAGGTCCAGCGCCATCGAGCCGGTGGATATTGCATCCACCTTAACTTCATAACCCTTGCCCATTTTCATTATCGCGCCTTCGCCGAAGTCTTTCTGGATCTTGCTGAGCGCCAGGTCCAGCGCCTTCTTTTTCGGTGCGTCTTTCGCCGCCGTTTTTTCAGTATTGGCCTTATCGCCATCGGACTTAGCTCTGTCTTTTTTCACCATGATCTGCCTCCCGCCTGCTTTGTTATTATTATATAAGACTTATTATACAAACATGATTTGTTTTTTGCAAAGTCTTTTATCAGCGCTGACTTCTACACCCCGGCCCGCGCCAGGCCCCCACACTATATAAGACACTATTTTTAGGGTTTTTCTTTCAACTTTTTCAGAAAAAAATGCGCTGCAGGGAAAAGAGCGCACCATGCATGATCTTTTTACCCTTTAAAATCGGCGATGTCGAGGGGGGTGTATACGGCGCCTTTGGGGGTGAGAACGGATCTAAAAAGCACTATCCTTGAGATATGGCTGGACGCGGGATTGACCGTCATCGAACAGGCCAGCCTTTTCAATTCATCCTTGTTTTTTGGTCCCCTTATCCTCCCGAGAGTAAGATGCGGGCTGAAGGGACGCTTTTCTTTTTCGAAACCCTCGCCGGCCATGGCTTCTTCCACCCGGCCGGCAAGGTCCTTTGCATGGTCTTTTCCTTCTCCCAACCCTACCCAGAGCACCCTGGCGTAATTCCAGCCCGGGAAGACGCCCATGCCCTCCAATACGATCTCGAACGGCGATGCCGCCCGGGCGATCTCTTTCAGCCTTTCCGCGAGGGTCGGGACCATCTCTTCCGGGATATAACCGAGAAACTTAAGCGTGAGATGTATGGACCCGGGCGCGATCCATTTAACGTCGGCGTTCGCGTCTTTGAGGACATCCGTTATCCTGGAAAGTTCAGCCCTGGCCTCATCCGAAAGCTCCACCGCGATAAAGCTTCGTACCCTGGTTCCCTGTTCCGCGTTATTCATGTTCAAGCCTTTCTTGCCCCGACTTCACAGGCTAAAGGGCAGGCACAGGGGCCTGCCCCTACATTTTTCTCTGACCTTGCTAACAACATTCCAACACCAACTCCAGGGCCGCCTTCGAAAACTGCTCCTTGAGCGACGCGCGGTCGCCTTTGAAGATCAGCTTCCGGGTGCGGGCGGCCTTGTCGGAAGCAAAGGCAATATACGCCAGCCCTACCGGTTTTTCCGCGGTGCCTCCGCCCGGGCCGGCGATGCCCGTGACCGCCACGGCGATGTCCGCGTTTAAAACACCCCTGACGCCTTCCGCCATGCTCCGGGCTGCCTGCCGGCTGACCGCGCCATACTTTTCCAGCACCTCCGGGGGGACGGACAGGACGGATGTCTTGACGTCGTTGGAATAAGCGACCACCCCTCCCACAAAATAATCGGAACTCCCGGGGACGTCGGTTACGCGGCTGGACACCAGCCCGCCCGTGCACGACTCCGCGACAGCCAGCGTCTTCCTCTTCTTCCTGAACAACCCCGCGATCCGTACTTCAACCGGCTCTCGTCCCCACGGCGAATTTTGCATGTTCTTATCCCTCATCCTTCGTCCCCCCCACTCCAGGCCCCACTCCCGTCATTCTGAGGCCCATCGGCACGCCAACGCGTAAGGGCCGAAGAATCTCTGGCGGGACGACACGCAAGAGATCCTTCGACTCGGTCGCTTCGCTCCCTCGCTCAGGATGACAGAAAGATCACGCTTCCACTGGGACGGCCTTG
>JAUWWB010000009.1 GCA_030617085.1 Candidatus Omnitrophota bacterium | reverse complement strand
GGTCATACCATCCGATCTTTCAGACAGCCAGGTCCGGAGCCGGGAAAATGTTTTTGACGTAAACTTAAGCACGCCCATCAAAACGGGCAGTATCAGAAATTCCGTCGCTACGAGCATGGACAGGGTTATCATGGCGACGATAAAAACCGTGGCTCCGACCCTCCCGAGGTATTCCAGGAGAAAATCCGCGACAACGGTACCGACCAGGCCTCCGCGGGCAAATGCCGCTGTGGTGCCCGGAACGGCCGACATGCTCAGGCTCGCGCTGACTGCCACGACGAGGACCGCTGTCCCCAGGAGTTTAAAGGAGACTTTTCTCGCTTCTACCTGGAACAGCCGGGATGTTCCCCAGACAAGCGTGATGAGTGGAATGACATATGAGGCGCCCCCCGCGAAAAAGCGCAAGACGCCGCTGATACAGGCACCGGCGGCCCCCGTCAAGTTTTGAGGCGTGACATTCGGGCTGCTGGTGTAAAGAGAAAGGTCCCGCTCGCTGAAACTGAAAATGCTCAGGAAAAGAAAAAGGCTTAAAGCGAACAGTACGACAGCGATGATCTCGTTCTTTCTTACCCGGTCCATGGATCCCCTAATGTTTCCAGAATAAAAGCCCTGCTATTCCGATAAGGAGGCAATACGCGCCGAAAATGAACAGCCGCTCGCTTTTTACGGCCTTCCACAAAAAGCGCAGGCTAAAGAAACCGACAGTAAAGGCGGTTGACATGCCGGCAATGTAATTCGCGAGATTCCCGGAGACCGCCTCGGCCATATCCAGTGTCAGCGCCTTGTGCAAAGTGGCCCCGATAATGATGGGGATCGACAGCAGAAATGAAAACCGGAACGCTTCTTCGGCCTTTATTCCCCCCAGAAGTCCCGTGGATATCGTCACCCCGCTCCGGGATATGCCCGGAAAAAGAGCGAATGCCTGAGCTATGCCCACCAGCAATGAGGTGCGGAACGTCGGGCCTTTTCCCGGACGCGCTTTCCGTAATAAGCTCAATGGGCTGAGAAAAAGGACCAGCGCCGTAACGATAAGCATGAGTGAAACTTTTACGGGGCTCATGAAGAACGACGATACGTACTCTCCAAAGAGCAATGCCGCCGCGACCGCCGGTACGGTACCAAGAGCCACGCAAAAAAGCCACCTGGTGTTCCTTTGCTTCACAAGGTTGCGGATATCCTTACCGAAGTACAGGATAACGGCCATCAGCGTCGCCACATGAAGGCAGATATCAAAAAAAATGCCCGGCTCGGAAAGCCCGAAAAACCTGTGCAGCAGGACAAGGTGCCCGGAGCTCGATACCGGGAGAAACTCCGTAACGCCCTGCACGATCCCGGATATTAGAGCTTCGGTCGTGGTCATTTTAGGGTCAGGTTCTAGGTTTTAGGTTATGCGCGAAACTCCCGTGTGGCCGAATCCGCCGTGCGCGCGTTCGGTTTCTCCCAGTTCTTCGGTTTCGATAAATTCCACGCGGGTCACTTCGCGGATGACCATTTGGGCAAGGCGGTCCCCGCGTTTTATGGCAAAATCCTCTTTTCCAAGGTTGATAACGATCAGGTTGACCAGTCCGCGGTAATCGCTGTCTATGGTCCCGGGCGTGTTGACCAGCGTGATGCCGTGCTTCAAGGCCAATCCGCTTCTCGGGCGGATCTGCGCCTCATACCCTTCCGGCATCTCTATGTATATGCCGCAGGATATCAGTTTGATCTCACCCGGTGAGATAGCCGTTTCGTTCTCTACGTCGGCATAAAGGTCTACACCGCTGCTGCCGCTGGTGGCGTACGCCGGCAAAGGAAGGTCTTTCGCGTTTTCCTTGCGCTTTATCTTGACATTTATGATCTTCAATTTTTATAACGCACAGTGACTGCTCATTCAGCCTGTTTGATACTGAGCTTTACCCGGTTCTGGTCGTCTATGCCTATGAGCTTTACCTTGACCATCTGTCCTTCCTTGACGACGTCGGTGACTTCCTTCACAAACTCGCCCGAAAGCTCAGATACGTGTATGAGGCCTTCCTTGCCGGGCAGGAACTCGCAGAAAGCTCCGAAATTCATGATCTTTATTATACGCCCGTCGTACACTTTGCCGATCTCGGGTTCGGCAAGGATCTGATTGATCATCTCAACGGCTTGATCAAGTGATTCCTTGTCCGATGAGGCGACCTGGCACGTCCCGTCGTCCTCGATATTGATGTCGGCGCCGGTCTCGGCTATGATCTTGCGTATCACCTTGCCCCCCGGGCCGATGATCTCCCGGATCTTGTCGACCTTGACCATTATGGTGACGATCCGCGGAGCGTCCGGTGCTATTTCCTTTGACGGTTCGGCGATCGTCCGGTTCATGTGGTCCAGGATCTCCAGCCGCGCTTTATTGGCCCTGTCAAACACTTCCTCAAGGATCGTGTAACTGGTGCCCTTGATCTTCATGTCCATCTGCACGGCGGTTATGCCGTCTTTTGTCCCGGCGACCTTGAAATCCATATCTCCGTAATGGTCTTCAACGCCGGCGATGTCGGTAAGGATCGCGTAGTCGTCCCCCTCCTTGACCAGCCCCATCGCTATTCCGCTGACGGCCTGCTTTATCGGCACCCCGCTGCCCATGAGGGACAGGCTGCTGGCGCAAACTGTCGCCATTGAGCTGGAACCGTTCGATTCCAGGATCTCCGAAACGACTCTCACCGTATAAGGGAACTCTTCCTTTGAAGGCACGACCGGCTTCAGCGCCTTTTCGGCAAGGGCGCCGTGGCCGATCTCCCGCCTGCCGGGTCCCCGCAGGGGCCTTGTTTCGCCTACGCTGAATGGCGGGAAGTTGTAATGGAGCATGAAGGTCTTTGAGCCTTCCCCTTCAAGCGTCTCCACCCTCTGCTCGTCGGAGCTGGTCCCCAGCGTGACTACCGCGAGGGCCTGGGTCTCTCCGCGCGTAAAAAGGGCCGATCCGTGGGTGCGCGGGAGGATATTGACGTCGGTCTGCAGCGGCCTGATCTTGTCAAAGCTTCTCCCGTCGACTCGTTTCTTTTCTTTCAGGATCAGATCCCTGACTACATCCTTCTCTACCTTTCCAAGCGCCAGTCTTACGTCCTGTTCCAGTTTCTCGCCGCCTTCGGGGCCCTCTTCCTCGATCAGCTGTTTTGTCAGAAGTTCAAGGTCCTCCATGCGCTGTTGCTTTTCAGGAAGCAAGTGGATCTCTTTCAGCCTTTCAGGCGCCTTTTCGCGGATCCTCTTGTAAATATCCTCGTTTATTTCAATGAACGATATATTTTTTCTCTTCGGCTTGCCCGCCTTTTTGTGCAGCTGCTTCTGTATCTCGATCACCGGCTTAAGCGCGTCATGTGCGAACTTTATGCTTTCTATCGCCTTCCGCTCGCTGATATTGTCGGCTCCGGCCTCCAGCATTACGACGTTTTCTTCATTGGCCACGACGACGAAGTCCATACTGCTGTTCTCTAACTGCTCGAAGGTCGGATTGATCACGAATTGGTCATCGATCAGCCCCACCCTCACGCCCCCGATGGGACCGTTAAAAGGAATATCGGAGATGGTAAGAGCCGCGGAAGCGCCGATAAGCGCTAAAATGTCGGAATCGTTCTTTCCATCCGAAGACAGGACGGTAGCTATGATCTGCACCTCGTTCAGCATCCCCTCCGGGAAAAGCGGCCTGACCGGCCTGTCTATCATCCTGGAGGTCAGTATCTCCTTCTCGGTCGGTCGGCCCTCTCTCTTAAAGAAGCCGCCGGGGATCTTGCCCGCCGCAAATGTCTTTTCCTTGTACTCGACCGTCAGGGGGAAAAAGCCCAAGCTTTCCCTGGGCTGACGTGAGCATACGCAGGTTACCAGGACCATGGTCCCGCCGTATTGGACCGTGACGGACCCGTCTGCCAGTTTCGCCATCCTGCCGGTTTTGATTATCAATTCTTCGTGGCCAAATTTCATTTTCACTTCTTGCATTATTATTTCCTTTTTTTCGGATTAGATCGCACAGCAGCCACCCCGGCGCTTATTACTTTCTAAGTCCCAGTTTTTTGATTATCTCCTGATATTTCTCGTTATCCGTCTTTTTCAGATAGCTGAGAAGCTTTCTCCTCTTGTTAACAAGCATCAGCAGCCCCCTCCGGGAGTGATGATCCTTTTTGTGTGTTTTAAAATGTCCGGTCAGACTGTTTATGCGTTCACTCAAAAGCGCTATCTGAACATCCGAAGAACCCGTATCCGAATCGTGGGTCCTGAATTCATTTATGATCCCCTGCTTTTTTTCCTTATCCATAGACACTGCTAGTCACCTCCTCCCAGAAGTATCAAATGCAGTTTACATCATATTCCGTTACAAGAGCTGACATATTACCACATATTTCAACTTTTGTAAATAATATTAACACTTTTTATAAGCACTTATATTTCTTTATCTTCGAAACCACATCCTTCCTCGCCAGTGCCTTTTTTGCCCGTTCTATGTCCTTGCTTATCTGCCGTTTAAGCATTTCCTCGTTTTTGAATTTTTTTTCACGCCGTAGCCTTTTTATGAAGAATATCTCCAGGGATCGGCCGTACAGATCTTCCGCGAAATCGATCACGTGCGTTTCTATGCGGGGTTCGGTTCTCTTCTTCAGCCTTCTTCCGTAGAACGTGGGCTTAAACCCGATATTCAGGACCCCGTCAAGCAATTTTCCGTGAATATCGGCCTTCACCGCGTAAACCCCGGGAGGCGGGATCACCTCATGGTGCGGGTCGATATTGGCCGTCGGCACGCCGAGCGCCTGGCCCCGCCTGTCACCGCTGACCACCGTGCCCAGCACCGACACCGGGCGGCGCAACAGTTTTTCGGCTTTTTCAATATCTCCAGCGGTAATAAGCTTGCGCAGCCACGTGCTGCTTACTACTTTGCCCCCTTTTTTGACGGGCTCAACCGTTATAACATCTATCCCGTATCTTTTTCCGATCTTCTTGAAAGTCTCTATATCTCCGCTTTTTTTCTGTCCGAAATGGAAATTCCTCCCGACATAGACCTTTCTCGCGCCTATCCCGCGGAGGACGCGCCTGACAAAGTCCTCCGGCGTCATCCTCGCGATAAAGTCGGTAAACCGGATCACGACCGTAGCGTCCAGCCCCATCTTCTCGAAAATACAGAGACGGTGTTCCAGGGACATTATCCGCATGGATCTTTTTCTCTGCCGAAGGACGGTCTGCGGGTGTGGATCAAATGTCACCACCACCCTGTCCCTGCCAGGCTCGCGCGAGTTCAGGACCCTTTTTAGAACGCGCTTATGTCCGATGTGGATGCCGTCAAATATACCTATGGCGACGATCGGGTCGGCGAGCTTCCCGCGCAGATCTTTATACCCGTATAATACTTTCATCCAGCACTTTCCTGTTCATGTTCAACAGGGCCGAAAAAGGGACCGCCCGCTCCAGCGAAAAAGAGCCGGACCGCAGGCGCCGCAGTTCCGTCAGATGCGCGCCGCATCCAAGCCTTTCGCCGATATCATCCGCCAGCTGCCTGATATAGGTCCCCTTGCTGCAGACCGTCCTGAAGCTTACGAAAGGAACGTCGATGCCCGATACCTCCATCTCCTTGATCACGATCTTTTTCGGCTTTCTTTCGACTTCAATACCCTTCCGGGCCAGCTTGTACAACCGCTTTCCGTTTACCCGCCTGGCCGAGACCATCGGCGTGACCTGCTCGATCTCGCCGAGAAACCCTGCCATTACGTCACGTATCTCTTCTTCCGGGGAGCGGACTTCCCTGACGCTTACCAGTTTCCCGTCACGGTCGCCGCTGTCGGTCCTCTCCCCCAGCTTCATGACAGCCGCGTACTCCTTGTCCTCGTTCAGGAACCTCCCGGAAAGCCTGGTGGCCTTCCCCAGCAAAAGGACAAGGGTCCCGGTCGCATTGGGGTCAAGCGTCCCCGCATGCCCCACTTTCTTTATGGCGAACCTTCTCCGCACCATCTTAACAACGTCATGGCTCGTCATCCCCTTTTCCTTATCCACAACCAGTATCCCGTAAGGATCGTTGTTCATAGTTGGCTCTACTCCTTAAACGCTCTTTTCACTTCACTCAGAACCCTGGCTCTTGCTTCTTCGAGCCCGCAGTTGAACACGCAGCCGGCGGCCTGGGCGTGTCCGCCGCCGCCGAAGCGGGAGGCGAGAACATTCACGTCTACCTTTCCCGATGACCGGAAACTCACGTTGACCCTCTCCCGTGTATCGTCCATTTCCTTAAAAAAAACGGCCACCTCAACGCCTTTAATGGAACGCGGAAAGTTTATGAACTCGTCGGTTGAAACATAGTCGACACCTTCTTCCCTGTACATCTGCCTGGTAATGCTCATGTGTGCCAGGGCGCCGCCAGCTTCAAGCCGGAGCGTGGTCAGCACCTTGCCGAGCAGCCTTATTTCAGAGAGGGATTTTGCCTCGAATATCTTGCCGTGCATCGCTTTCGGGTCAACGCCCCGGGCTATGAGTTCTCCGGCTACCCGGTGAGTTTCCCGGGAAGTATTATCGTAATTGAACATGCCCGTATCGGTTACGATCGCGGTATAGATCGCCTCCGCCACATCTTTTTCGAGTTCCACGCCCAGCTCCCCGGCAAGACGAAATACCATCTCCCCCACCGAACTGGCGCCGGGCTCGACCCAGTTGACGTCCCCGAAAAATTCGTTGCTTACGTGGTGATCGATGTTTACGATGAACTGTCCTTCAAGGGGCCGCCTGCATATCTTTCCGGTCCGTTCCAGGACGGCACAATCCAGGACAATAACGGTGCCCGGGCAAAGATCTCCGGGAAGGCCGCGGGTGATCAGCCCGGTCCCCGGCAGGAACTTCAGATTGTCGGGAACGGGGTCGTGGTTTGCCATGACCGCGTTCTTCCCCAGCTTTTTGAGCATGTAAAAAACGGCAAGCTGGCTTCCGATCGAATCGCCTTCCGGGTTAACGTGGGACGTTATCAAAAAATCATCCCGGTCCCTGAACACTTCGGCTACTGTGCGCATGCCGGCTTCATCCATCGCGCGCTCCTTTCTGTACATTTCAAGGACCCTCTTTCCGGTGTTCTTTCTCGATTTCCTCGAAGATCCTGTCAACGGAGCTTTTTTCCTCGCCCCTGTCCTCCCTGAAGGATATCCGCGGGGTGAACTTCAGGGATATTCTTTTGGCGAGCGATGCTCTGATGAAACGGCCGGCGCTCGTCAGACCCTTCATGATCTCCGGTTTTTCGCTCTCTTCCGTGGAAATTGTACAGAATACCCGGGCCGACCTGAGGTCCCTGGACAGCTCTACGCGGGTAATGGTCACGTGTCTTACCCTGGGGTCGTTGATCTCCTCATCCAGGATAACGGATATATCCCGTTTTATCATCTCCTCTATCCTGTCCATCCTGTCAGTCATCTTTGGCTCCGTTCCTTAGGATCCAGCCTTTGGTTTTAGGGATTAGGGACTGGGGACTGGGGACTGGGTTATGAAAGAAAAACCCCAGTCCCCAGTCCCTAATCCCCAGTCCCTAATCCCCAGTCCCTAGCCCCTCTGCGCCATCCGCGTTTACAGGATTTCCACCAGATGCTCGATCACCACCATCTTTTTCTCGTTCTCGATGAAGTCGAGGATATTGTCAAGATACCCGTGAAGATGGCTCAGGTCATTGGATATGACGGCTATGGCGAGGACCGCCTTCTGCCATTTGTCCATATCGCCGATCTCGGCGACTGAGACGTTAAAATTGTTTTTCAGCCGCGCCTTCAGCCCCCCGAGCACTCTCCGCTTATCCTTAAGCGACCCGCAGTCATTCAAAAGCAAATCCACCCGCAAAACCCCGATATTCATATCCCACCCCGTCCCTCGTCCCTGTTTACCACTACCCTGTCATCCTGAGCGAAGCGAAGGATCTCTCACGTGTCATCCCGCTGAAAACAACGAGGCAGAGATTCTTCGCTTCGCTCAGAATGACAATTGGGAGCACTACGAACTCCGAACTACGAACTAGAATCCTCAGCGATAAGCTTCCGCATGTACCGGATCTCGTCGCGTTTTGTGGGGAGCTTTCCGTCGAGCTTTCTCTCCAGCATCCGGTGCAATATCTCCGTGTACCGCGGGCCGGGCTTGATGCCTTCCTTTTTTATGTCATGTCCCTTGATCCGGAGCTTTACACCGCTGTAATGAGTAAAAAACCTCTTGATGCGCTTGCGCGCCGCGGCGGAGCTTGTTCTTGCCATGACGCAGAGCATGGCTTCATGGGAAAACGGTTCCAGAATGTCGTATATTTCGCTGGGCATCATCCTTTTCCGGGAAGAAAGCTTTCTGATGGTCTTATCGGCATATTCCCTGTAAAACCTCAGTCGCGTGCTTTCGCTCCTGGTGAAAACGAATTTTCTCAGCACCTCTTCGACCTGCTCGACCGTAAGCTTGTCCAGCATTACCATGAAATTCATGAGCCAGATATCCGGCTTCCGCTTGCCGGGAGCGGCCGAAGTGTACCACCGGGCGCATTTTCTTATCTCGGCGAACGTTTTCTTTATCGATCTTTTCAAGGCCATGGCCGGATGTATAAATTGCAGCTCGTGAAGCTGACGCATCCTGAAAACGGCTTTTTCCGGATCCCGTTCTTTCAGCATCAATATAAGCTCATCCCGTATCCTCTGGTTTTCGGTCCTGTGGAACATCTCCCGCTTTACAGCGTGCGTTATGAGATATTCGGTATGTTTTTCTATCGTAAAGCCGAACCGCTGTTCGAACCTTACCGCCCGGAAAATGCGGGTGGGGTCGTCGATAAAACTCCGGTCGTGCAGGGTCCTTATGACGCCCTTTTCCAGGTCTTTCATGCCGCCGAAAAAATCCAGGAACAGGCCGAAATTTTTCTTGTTGATGTTCACGGCCATCGCGTTTATGGTGAAATCCCGGCGGTAAAGGTCTTCCCGCAGCGAGCTGAATTCCACCGTGGGTAAAGCCGCCGGACGTTCATATGTCTCTCTCCTGGCGGTAGCTATGTCTATCTTGAACTTGTTGCCCGGGTGGAGAGGTCGGCCGAGCCACGCGGGCCAGTCCTTTACCAGCGTCGAAGTGCCGAATTTATGGTACACGACCAGCGCCCCACCGATCCTGTCGCCGAGCTTCCTGCCGAACTCGATAGCGTCGCCTTCGACCACGATATCCAGGTCGTAATTCTTTCTTTTAAGCAGAAGGTCCCGCACGAGGCCGCCGACAAGGAAAACGTTCATCCCCAGCGCGTCCGCTTCGGCGGCGATACGCTTTATCAGCCTCATCAGCTGCTTCGGGAACATCGCGTTCATCCTTTCGGAGATGTCCGTTATCTTGACGCGCTCGCCCGCTTTTTCCGGGAACAGCGAGCTGAAAACCTTTTTCAGGACGTCCGTCCTGGTCACTATCCCGACCAGCTTGTTATCCTTGATCACGGGTATGCGCCCCTTGCCCCTGTCCACCATGATCTCCCGCAGCTCGTGCATCGGCGTTTCGGGAACAACGGTTATCAGGGGAACCGACATGTATCCCTTTATGCGGGAATGCCCCATCCCGTGCTTCAGCGCTTTTTTGAGGTCCCCCTGGGTGATCATCCCGACCAGCGCGGAGCTTTCGTTAAGGACGGGCGCCCCTTTATATCCTAAAAGCCTGAGATTTTCCAGTACTTCGGTCACCTTTTCATCCTGCGATACCGTCTCCACGGGAAAGCTCATGATATCCCCGGCGTACACTTCCGGCTGGATCATCTTTTCGAGTACGCGCAGTATTTCGGACTTGATCTGTTCCGCAGGCCGCCCTTCTATTCTGGCGCTGGCCGCGCCGTGATGTCCCGCCCCGCCGAAATGCCCGAGCACCTTGTTGACATCGATAAGGTCCACCCGGCTCCTGGCCAGGACCTTCACCTTTTCCCCTGAACAGAACATCACGAAAAGAACGGGATAATTTTCCACGTCCTGGACCTTGTGCACCACCGCTGCCATTTCCCCGTCGAAGGCGCGGACGTCAATATGCGAAAACGCGATGTTCATGCCCCTTACGTTCACGGTCTCGACGGATTTCAGAAGATCTATCAGCGCCGAAAGTTCGGTTCCGGAAAGTTCCCTGTTCAGATACGACGAAACGGCGTTCAGATTAGCGCCCTGCTCCAGAAGGCGGCTGACCAGATCAACATCGAGCCTGGTGGTAGCCGAGTATGAAAGAGAGCCGGTCTCTTCATATATCCCGAGAAGCATCAGGGTGGCTTCAAGGGGGGTGAGGTCCAATTTACCCTTTTTGTCCAGCACCTCAAGAAGGATTGAAACCGTGGCGCCCACCTCTTTAAAAACATCCTTGTCGGCTTTTATGTCGAATTTGGTCCTTGGATGGTGGTCATAGATATGGACCTTCACGTTTTTTTTGCCCAAAAGAGCCGCGGCGCTTCCTATGCGCGAGGCGTGGCGGTTATCCACGATCACCAGGCGCGTCACGTCATCCATGCGGCACGTCTTTTCGTCTTCTATCTTCACCTTGTCCTTGATAAGCGAAAGAAAGCTCCGCACGGCTTTCTCCTGCGACCCGGGCAGCAGGAGCCGCGCATCCGGGTAAAGCTTCCCCGCCGCCACCAGAGAGCTCAGGGCATCAAAATCCGCGCTTTTATGTGTTACGATTAAATCCATCTTCCTGCTCCGGGCGGGCAGGCACGGGGGCCTGCCCCTACATTTTTCTACGAACTACCCCCTCGGATGAAACTTCTCATGCACTTTTCTCAGCCTGTCTTTGTCAACGTGCGTATATATCTGCGTCGTCGAAATATCGGCGTGTCCCAGCATTTCCTGGACGCCTTTCAGCTCCGCCCCGCCCTCCAGGAGGTGCGTGGCGAAGGAATGCCTGAGGGAATGCGGCGTGATGTGTTTTTTTATTCCGGCGGTCTTCGCGTATTTCTGTATCATCTTCCACAGGCTCTGCCGGGAAAGCTTCCTGCCCAACCGGGAAAGAAAAAGGTGGTCATCCCCTGTCTTTTCGGACAGCCTGCGCCTGACCCTTTCCAGGTATCCAGCAATCGCCTTTTCGGCGGCTCTTCCCAGGGGCACTATCCTTTCTTTTCCCCCTTTGCCGGAACATTTTACGAAATTCGCTTCAAGGTTGACGTTTGTCTTTTTCAGGTCTTTCACTTCCGATACGCGCAATCCCGTAGCGTACATCAGCTCAAGTATCGCCCTGTCCCTTATGCCTATCCACTCTTTTTTAGAAGGGGTTTCGAGAAGCGTCTCGACCTCTTCCTTGTTCAGCACATCGGGTATCTTTTTCCACGTTTTGGGCGTTTCGACGATGGCAGCGACATTTTCCCGGACGATCTGCTCGGTCGAAAGAAATTTCCAAAAAGTCTTCAGCGCCGCGAGGTTTCTGGCGATCGTCGAGACCGAAAGCCCCCGGTCCTTGAGGTACATGAGAAAATCCGTTATGTCCTCTCTCGCCACGAAAGAGACGGCTTTGCCCGCCCCGCGAATATATTCCGCGAACTTTTCCAGGTCCTTCCTGTACGAAACTACCGTATTAGGACTGACGCCCCGCTCGACTTCGAGGAAATATAAAAACTGTTCGATATGTTGTCTCATAAAAACGGGTTGTTCATCCTCTCGTGTCCTATCGTCGTTTCGGGGCCGTGGCCCGGGAAAACGATCACCTCATCCGGCAGTGTCAACAGTTTTTCCCTGATAGAAGTTATCAAAGCCCTGTGGTCTCCCCCCGGGAGGTCCGTTCTTCCTACTCCCTCAAAAAAGAGGGTGTCGCCGCTGAAAAGGACGTTGTCGTATCTGATCGAAATACTGCCCGGGGTGTGGCCCGGGGTATGTATGATCTCCAGTTCGATATCGCCCAGAGCGACGGTGTCGCCGCCCGTCAGGAGCCTTTCCGCCCGTACCGCAGGCGCGGCCTCTCCGTTCGTGGACAGCGGCAGGCCCTTCAAGGGATCCCGCAGGCAGGGCTCGTCAAGTTCATGTATCATCACGGGAAATCCGAAAGCGGCATCACCGAGAACATGGTCCGCGTGCCCGTGCGTGTTCAGTATGAAGACAGCGTCAATGCCGTTATCTTTGATGTACCCGGCTATCCCGGGATCGTGCGCGCCGGGGTCGATCAGCATGCCTTTCCGCGAATGCTTTTCGCGGACGAAATAGCAGTTGGTCTGCAGCGGGCCCACGACGAACTTCCGTATCTCAAGTTCTTTATTCCCGCCTGAAATCATCTCTTATGACCCCCCGCACCTTGGTATATGAAAAATTCCTTTTCACCTGCCTGCCCAGGGACTCCAGCCTCCTCCGCATCCTGACTTCATTGCCTCTGGTGACCTTCTCCTTCTTCAGGGCGGTCTCGATCTTCATTATTTCATCTATCGGCTTCTGCAATTCTTCGGCTTTCTCGTCGATAAGCATGTTCCGCATGTCCCTGAGGTTCACTATCTCCTGTTCGATGGCCACGAGCGTTTTTTTATGATTCGATCCCCCGAGAACGGCCAGGAGCTCTTTATGCCAGGTTTTCCAGAAAACATATCTTTTGGTGTACAGCTCCAGGCTAGGCCGGATATCATATGCCTTCACGGCGCAATAACGCCTCGATGCCGCCTTTTCCTCTTTGGGCTTCCTGACGAACTTCTCCCTCAACTGAGCGCACCCCGAAAGCCCAACCGCCGCGACCAAAAGAACCGTCAAAAAAACCACCGCTTTAATACGACTGACATTCCTCATTTACGCACCCCGCTTTTTAAATTACCCGTATACCCTTACTGCCCATATAGCAGCCTGTCCCCAAGCACCGCGGGGAGTCCCGCCTTGATGATGCGGTCGCGTGCGCCTTCTACGTCGTACTCTATCCTGCGGAACTCTATTTCGGCGTTGTCCGTATCGTAAACGCAGTAGCACGCACGGCTGTCACCGTCGCGGGGCTGACCCACGCTTCCGACGTTTATCACGTACCTGGCGTCTTCCTCGACGCGTATTTTTTTCGAAAGCGAACGTTCGAGATACAGCTTCCCGCCTTTAAGTATGAATACGCATGGCACGTGAGAATGCCCCACGAAGCATATTTGTTTCTTCAAAACATCAAAAGTCGCCATGGCGTCGGCGCCGCTGAACATGTACAGGAATTCTTCCGGGTCGTGCAGCGTGCCGTGGACCATGGTGAAAAGCTTTTCATCGTGGACAAAAGGCAAGGCGTTCAAATAATCGGCCCCGCTCCGGTTGAGCCTTTCCCTCGTCCATAGAACGGCTTCGGCGGCATATTCGTTAAAATACGTGATGTCGGTCTTGTCTATCACCGCCGCGTCATGGTTGCCCAGGACGGTCACCGCTCCGAGCGCCCGTACCTGCTTTATACACGGGTTCGGATCGGCGCCATAACCTACGATATCGCCCGCGCAAATTATTGGATTATCACCTTCAGGGAAAGACCTCACGACGGCCTCGAACGCTTGCAGATTAGAATGGATATCCGAGAGAATGATATACATCATGGGCACGACGTCGAAAATATCCGTGTATATCCGTGTCTGAAAAGATGGTCGGGGCGCTGGGATTTGAACCCAGGACCTCCACGTCCCGAACGTGGCGCGCTGCCAAACTGCGCTACGCCCCGAATCAACACGCGAGATGCTGAACAAAATTAAATGCAAGCGAAACAAAAGAACGACGACATATTATCACTATAATATTAACACGTCAACAATATATAAACCAATCCACGATGCGGGGCTGGTGGTTCGACAGGCTCACCACCTTTGAACCATCCCGAGCGAAGTCGAGGGGAAAGCCCCGCCTATTCACTAATACCATTTGTCATCCTGAGCGAAGCGCAGGATCTCTGGCGGATTGACGTGGGGGAGATCCTTCGCTTCGCTCAGGATGACAATCGACCACTCCGAACTCCGAACTAACCCCTAAATAAACCCCGTCCTCCTGAGCATATCCCCGGTAACAGACCCGTCCTGTTGCTGCTTTCCGGCATACTTCGCCATCATGTCGAACTCGACGTTCACGAGATCCCCTCTTCTTTTTGTTTCCAACGCGGTGTTGGCAAGAGTGTGCGGGATCAGAAATATACGAAACAGGTCACGGGAGATCTCCCCCACCGTCAAGCTTACACCGTCGACAGCCACCGACCCTTTGGGCACGAGGTACTTCTCATCGCCCGGGACGATACCGATATCGAGGATCCATTCCCCGGAGGTCTTTTGATTTTTCTTTATCACGCGTTCGCCGTCAACATGTCCTGAGACAATGTGCCCGCTTAAGGTGTCTCCGACCCTGAGCGCGCTTTCCAGGTTCACCGCGTCTCCGGCCTTTAACCTTTTGAGATTGGTCCCACTCAGGGTGTTCCCGACAACGTCAAAGACCAGGCTTCCATTCTTATCCACGATGCTCAGGCACACCCCGTTGACCGCAACGCTGTCCCCAACGCGAATCCCTTCGCCGACCGTCTCGCACGCAACCTCAAGCCGCGCGGAAGAGCCTTTACG
>JAUWWB010000080.1 GCA_030617085.1 Candidatus Omnitrophota bacterium | reverse complement strand
GCGGATTTCCGGTAAGCGGACAGAAATATTACGAAAAGTTCGGGGCCGTCGAGGTGCAACGGACCTTTTATCAGCTCCCCCGGCCCGAGACAGCACGAAAATGGCGCCTTTCCGCTCCCCCCGGATTTGAGTTTACCCTCAAGGCGTGGCAGATCATCACGCATGAGCCCACCAGTCCCACGTACCGCAGGCTGAAGGTGAAGATGGACGATTCGCGGAAGAGAAGCTGCGGTTCCTTCAAGCCGACGGACGAGGTCTTGAGGGCGTGGCAGGAAACTGAGAAGATAGCTTCCATCCTGGGGGCCAGGGTCGTCGTCTTTCAGTGCCCGCCGTCGTTCATTCCCAATAAGACAAACAAAGACAACCTCAGGAAGTTTTTCAAGTCCATCAAGAGAAAAAGATACAGGTTCGCGTGGGAACCCCGTGGGGGGTGGCCGGAAAGAGACGTGAAAAAGCTGTGCGAGGAGCTGGACCTGGTACATTGCGTAGATCCGTTCAAGGATAAGGCGCAGCACGGGGATATCCGGTATTTTCGGCTGCACGGCATCGGCGGATATAAGTACGGGTATACGGACGCCGACCTGAAGCGGATGCGGGATATCTGCGCGGAGGAGGCCGGGCCGGCCGGGCGCGTGCCGATCTATGTCTTCTTCAACAACATTTCCATGATGGAAGACGCCTTGAGGTTCGAAGGTATCGTCAAGAGTGCCGGCCGGATCAAAGAGCCGGACCTTTCTTTCCTGAGGAGCTTGTGCCACGAGATAGAGCTTGCAGAAGAAGACGAGAGAGTGCGGAGGCTGAGCAGGGAGGCGGACAGGATCGTATCGCTGATACTTTATACCGATTACCAGAAAGTGGACATAGAGATCGAGAAAACAAAGCTGCGCGAGCTGTGCAGGGAGCTTTTCCCGGACAAGGAGTACCTTTACGAGATAATATACGAACAGCGCTTTGACCGGATATGGCGGCAGTTCCGTGAGGAAGGATAAAGAGTCCCGCCGCGCGCGGAGCCGGCCGTGCCGCTGTCTTGCCAAAACACTTAAATGAGGGTAAGCTATCAGTATTAAAAGTATGAAAGCGGGGTGTCCGGAGGGCGGCAATGCCGGGCGGCCGCGCGGGAATCGAAAGGAGCGGTTTTGGGAAAGGAATGCAGAAAATGCGTCGCGAAGTACGATGATACCTGGGGCGTGTGCCTTTTTTGCGGTTCCGAACTCCAGAGGGAGGAAGAGGCCAGGCATGTCTGCGCGCTTGAAGAGACCACGCCGGAAGAAGAATCCGCTGGCAGGTCATTCGGCCGGGCGCTTATTTACATCGCGGTGATCGTCCTGCTGGCGCTGTGGTTGTTGTATCTTGCGATCTTCGCGAGCAGGGATCTGTGGCTGAGGGACCTGGAAAGGATGTTGAATATTTTCATGTCATAACCGGGGAGATCTTTTCATGGCGCGGGATCTGAGAGAGAAGTTCAAAAATGCCTGGCCGAAGTATTCCAACAGGGTCGCGATCCGCCACAAAAAAGACGGCCAATGGGCTGATATTTCATACGGCGAGTTCAAGGATGACGTAGGAGCGCTTTCCGCCTTTTTATCGCAAGAAGGCGTTAGAAAAGATGATAAGATCGCTATTTTGCTTGAGAACAGACCGGAATGGCCTGTGGTATTTTTTGCCGCTGTTTCAATAGGCGCGGTCGTTGTTCCTCTTGATCCCGGCACGGACGAAAAAGAGATCGAACGCATATTAAGGGATTCCGGGTGCGCCGTCGCGTTCACGAGCGATGGGCCGCTTCTCGAGAAGATATCGTCGGCCAGGCCTGATTCCCTAAAAACCGTCGTTTCCGTAGATTCAGAAACTTTCAGGAACGCGTTAAAGCCCCGGGAAGGGCTGCCCGGCGCGGAAACGGAGATCCTTCCCCAGGACCCGGCGTGCATCCTGTACACTTCCGGCACTACCGGCGAGCCGAAGGGCGTTGTGCTCTCCCACAGAAATCTGCTTTCCAACAGCGAATTCGTGTGGACCTCAGGCATATTCACCGATAAGGACAGGATGATCTCGGTCCTTCCCCTGCATCACGCGTATCCATTGATGGTGACGATGCTGGTGCCCCTTCTACACGGGGGCACGATCGTTTATCCCGAAAGCATGCGGACCGAAGCGCTGTTTGAGGCGATGGAGAAAGGCGATTCGACTTTTTTCGTGGGAGTGCCCCGGATATTTTATTTGTTCTGCCAGAACATCAGCGACCGCCTCAAGAAGATCCCCCCGCCGTTCAAGTTCCTGTTAAACACAACGATCGAAGTGTTATATAAAGTCAGGAACAAAACGGGCCTTAATCTGGCGGCCCTTCTTTTCCGGGCGGCTCACAGGAAGTTCGGAAAACACATGCGCCTGTTCGTAAGCGGCGGCGCGAAACTTGACGAAGACGCCGCGAGGACGCTGTTTAAATTCGGTTTCACGATACTGGAGGGTTACGGTATCACCGAGACATCGCCGGTTCTGACCATAAACCCTTTCAAGAAGCCGAAGATCGGTTCGGTGGGACCGGCTGTTCCTGGCGTGGAGATAAGGATCAAGGATAAGGACAGAAAAGGCGTGGGCGAAGTCGTCGTGCGCGGGCAGAACGTCATGGAAGGATATTACCGGAGAGAGGACCTGACACGGGAGGCGATAAAAGACGGGTGGTTCTACACGGGAGACCTCGGATATATCGATGAAGACGGATACCTGTTCCTGACCGGCAGATCGAAAGAACTGATCGTTTTGAGTTCGGGTCTGAATATATACCCTGAAGAAATAGAGGCAGCCTATTCGGAGAAGGCGCCCATTAAAGAGATGTGCGTGCTCGAAATCCCTGCCGCCAGGGGCGCGGAGGAAAACCTGGTGCTGTGGGCGGTGGTCGTTCCCGACCTCGAATATTTCAGAAAATACGCCGAAATAAATTTAAGGGATGTGATCAAGGAAAGGTTCGACAATGTTTCCAGGATATTGCCCCCGCATAAAAGGATCATGGGTTTCCACATAACGCTTGATGAGCTTCCGCGCACCGTGCTGGGCAAGATCAAGAGGTTCGCTGTCAAGGAGGCATATACGCCCGGGGTGATCAAGAAAGCCGAAGTCGGCCCCCGGCCGGAGGAACTGTCAAAAGAAGATGCGGAGTTGATGGGGTCCGGGACCGGAAAAAAAATAACAGGGTGCCTTGCAAAGCAGACCGGGGTCAAAAGGGCCATTACCCCGGCGGACCTCCTGGAACTCGATCTTGGCATCGATTCCCTGGGCAGGATCGAACTCGCGTCAGCGCTTGAACAAATATTCAATATGGAAATAAAAGACGAGATCATCGGGGGGGCTTTTACCGTCCGGGACCTGATCACGGGCGTCAAGTCGCTTTTACGGGAGGGGATGGAGGCCTTATCCGCGCCCGGTAAGGCGGTAAGGCGCGGACCGGAGTACTGGCGAAGGCTTTTTCAGACCCTGCCCAGGAAACAGAATCTGGACAAGATCGATCTGAGCCCGGGTTTCGGGACGTGGCTGGGATGTTTTGTCTTCACGCGCTTTGTTTACGTGTTTTTCAGGATGTTCTCCAGCCTGAAAGTGGAGGGAAAAGATAATTTCCCGAAGACGGGGCCGTATATTTTATACGGGAACCATACAAGTTATTTTGACGGGCTCCTCGTCGGCGTTTCAGTGCCGCGTTTCCCGAGACTGGACCTGTTCTTTGTCGGTTTCAGGCCCTATTTCGACGT
Organism: Candidatus Omnitrophota bacterium; assembly: GCA_030617085.1. Taxonomy (GTDB): domain Bacteria; phylum Omnitrophota; class Gorgyraeia; order Tantalellales; family Tantalellaceae; genus JAUWWB01. Next base: position 1,779 of record JAUWWB010000080.1, on the reverse strand, counting down.
GCCCATCATCCGCAACCTTGTAAAAATAGGAAGGATCATCCCGCTGGATTTTTCTTCACACCTGCTGGAGGCCATGAGAAGTTGTTATTATGTCCTGAAAAACGGCAAGAACCTGTGCCTGTTCCCGGAAGGCATGCGCACCCTTGACGGAGAAATAGGCGAATTCAAGAAAGGGCTCGGCATCCTGGCGAAAGAGACAAAGGCGAAACTCGTGCCCGTCATACTGGAAGGCGCGTACCAGACGTGGCCAAGGACATCCAGGTTCCCGAAGCGCCATCCGATAAATGTCAGATTCGGCGAAGCTTTAGACCCCGGAGCCCTCGAAGAGGAAGGTCATAAGCTGGGCGCCGGAGACAGCTACGAAGCGATATGCCTCGGCGCGAGGGATGCCCTGATAAGACTGAAGGAGAAAAGGTGAAGTTTCTTTTGTGGGCGGCTGTTTTTATCGTTCTGTTCCTGATCTCGGTAAGATACATGGAACGCCACAGCATATTTTTCCCGATGAAGGAGATCACCTCGACTCCCGCGTCGGTGGGCCTGGCCTATGAAGAGGCCTGGTTTGATACATCCGACAAAAAGCGGTTGAACGGCTGGTTCATCCCCGGTGAAGACGCGAAATTCACGCTTATTTTCTGCCACGGCAACGCCGGGAACATCGGCCACAGGCTGGAGAAGATATTGATGTTTCGTGATCTGGGTCTTAACGTGTTCATTTTCGATTACCGCGGTTACGGGAAAAGCGAAGGAGCGCCGTCTGAGGCGGGCTTGTACGAAGACGTGAAGGCCGCGTACGATCACCTGACAAAGGGGCGTAAGATCCCAAAAGACAATATCATCCTTTACGGCGAATCCATCGGCGGGGCCGTCGCGATCGATCTCGCCCGGAAAGCGGACGCGCGGGCGCTGATAACGGAGGAGACGTTCACGTCGGTCAAGGATATGGCAAGGCTGGCTTACCCTTTCGTACCCCGCTTTGTATTTTCGAGCAGGTTCGACTGCGTCTCTAAAATAAAAAATGTCGCCTGCTCAAAGCTGATCATCCACAGCGTGGACGACGAGATCGTGCCTTTTTATCTGGGGGAAAAACTGTTTAACGCGGCGGCGCCGCCGAAGAAATTCCTTAAGATAAGGGGAACGCACAACACGGCTTTTCTGGACTCGGAAGAACGGTTCACCGGAGGCATCAGGGCTTTTCTGGATGAGCTGTGACTCTTTTGTCCATATGGATGTTTTAAAAAGGTATTCCCCGGGAGCGCCTGAGAGATGAGGATCAGCAAAAGACTTACCGTTTTCTCATGGGCGATGTACGACTTCGCCAACACCATTTTCGCCATGAACGTGATCTCCCTGTATTTCGCGCTCTGGGTGACCGTGGACATGGGGGGAGAGGATATCCTTTACAGCTGGGCGATCTCAGGCTCCATGTTCCTGGCGGCGCTCCTGTCGCCGGTGATGGGGGCGGTATCCGACAGGGTCGGCAGAAAGCCCTTTTTGATATTTTTTACTTTGGCCTGCTGCGCCTTGACGGCCCTTATAGGTGTGACGGGAAGATTGTTCCAGGGGCTTCTGTTCTTTGCCGCCGCGAACTTCTGCTATCAAAGCGCCGCGGTCTTCTACAACGCTTTGCTCCCCCGGATAACCGATGAAAGCAGTATCGGCCGTGTGTCCGGCTACGGGACGGCCCTCGGTTATTTCGGGACCATAACCGGGCTTCTGCTGGTGAGACCCTTTGTCCTAAAGTTCGGCAGACAGGCCGCTTTTCTCCCCACGGCGGTCCTC
>JAUWWB010000043.1 GCA_030617085.1 Candidatus Omnitrophota bacterium | reverse complement strand
CGCAGGCTAAAGCCTGCGGCTACATTTACGTGCGATTTTGCCCATAGGGCACACTGGCTGGTTAACTTCCCTGAAATAAACTCTTACAAATTTCTCTTGACAGGAAAAAAGGTATGTGTTAAAATACGAAAAAGTTAAAGCGCAGACAAAGGAAAAAATTCCAATTAGAAGTGGCCCAAAAAACGGGGGAAGGTCAGGATCATGATTTCGGCTAACGGCATATCGTTGCAATACGGCAAACGTAAACTTTTTTCCAACGTAAACATCGGTTTTTTCCGGGGGAATTGCTATGGGGTGATCGGCGCGAATGGCTCGGGCAAATCCACATTTTTAAAAATTCTTTCCGGTGAGATCGAACCCACCTCAGGAGATGTTGTGGTGACGCCGGGAGAACGCATCTCTGTTTTAAAACAGGACCAGTTCGCTTTCGATAAATACACGGTTTTAGATACTGTTATCAGGGGACATAAAAGGCTCTATGATATTACGAAGGAAAAGGACGCGCTCTACGCCAAAGAGGACTTTTCTGATGAAGACGGGATCTACGCTTCGGAACTTGAAGGTGAGTTTGGCGAACTGGACGGATGGAATGCTGAATCTGACGCAGGCAAACTATTGAACAATCTGGGTATTCCGCAAGAATTTCTTGATGTGGAGATGAAGCAGCTCGAAGCAGGGCAGAAGGTACGCGTGCTTTTAGCCCAGGCATTATTCGGCAACCCGGACATCTTGCTGCTGGATGAGCCTACCAACCATTTGGATGTGGAAACCTGTATGTGGCTTGAAGAATTCTTATGCAATTTTAAAAATACAGCTATTGTGGTTTCTCACGACCGCCATTTCTTAGATAAAATTTGCACGCATATCGCGGATATTGATTTCAATAAGATACAGTTGTATGCCGGGAATTTCAGTTTTTGGATGGAATCAAGCCAGCTCGCGTTAAAACAGCGCACCGAAGCCAATAAAAAGGTCGCGGAAAAACGAAAAGAACTACAGGAATTTATCGCGCGCTTCAGCGCTAACGCGTCTAAGTCCAGGCAGGCGACCAGCCGTAAAAAAAGTTTGGAGAAACTCACCCTTGAAGATATTAAGCCCTCTTCAAGAAAATACCCGTATATCAATTTTGAACAGAAATCCGAGGCAGGAAACAGCCTTTTGCGCATCGAGGGCTTGTCCAAATCAGTCGATGGGCAAGTTATGTTCAAGGACCTGAATATTACAGTTGAGAAGGGGGATAAGATCGCCTTTGTCGGCCACGAGGACCTTTCGAAGACAACTCTGTTTCAGGTGTTGATGGGCGAGGTCGAGGCCGATAGCGGCAGTTTTAAATGGGGCCTTTCAACAAGCCGGGCGTATTATCCCAAGGATAACTCCGAATATTTTAATGTAGATCTCAATCTTATTGACTGGCTTCCACAGTATTCGGATAATACCGAGGAAAACTTTGTGCGCGGATTTTTGGGGCGTATGCTTTTCTCCGGCGAAGAATCTTTTAAGCCGGTTAATGTTTTATCCGGCGGCGAGAAGGTGAGATGTATGCTGGCACGTATGATGCTCGCGCAGGCCAACGTGCTGATCTTAGATGAGCCCGGCAACCACCTGGACCTGGAATCGATCACGTCTTTAAACAAAGGGCTTGAGGGTTTTCGGGGAACCATTCTTTTTTCTTCGCATGACCATCAAATGGTGCAAACCGTGGCGAATCGTATTATCGAGATCACTCCCAAAGGTTATATCGACCGGGCAGGCACAACGTATGACGAATATTTGTCTGATAAAAACATGGACGAGAGGCGCCAGCGCCTAAGATGCGCCCATTCAAGGTGAATATAAAATTGCTATGGGGACGGAGCTTAACAGGCTGACCCCCCTGAGCCCCTCTGCCGGCTTGATAACGACTTTCGACGACAAGTACACGCACCTGCCCCCGAACAGCTTGAAAAGGCGCTTAATTTTAACTCCTCGACTCCATTGCCTCGTTCTTGTCAAAAAGATTTTACTAACTCTAACAGTTTGGTCAATAAAATAGACCGGTCCACCTCCCGTGTTTGCCTTCTTCTTGCCATCTGGCCCTCCTCGTTGGGTTAATTTTCCACTGAAAGGTAAGAGTTTAGCTCAGGGAAGTTGACCGGACCATTGTGCCCTACTCGCGCAAGACCTTAGTGCGAGCCGCAAAGGATGAAACTTTCCAGAAATGTAGCCGCAGGCTTTAGCCTGCGCCCGCCGAAGGCGGGAAAGATCGGACATCTCCGAACAGAGCGCAAATGTCTTAGTTAAGCCGTTTGCGTATTGGGATTTTTGTTTTCTGGTGGATGTATCGCTGACTCTCGCAGGCTAAAGCCTGCGGCTACATTTGAGAGGGGACTTCTTTTGCAGGCTAAAGCGTTACACTGAAAGAGGGATTGGTGGGTGATTAAAAACTACAAAATACTACTATATACAAAAATAGTATTAAGCAGGCATAAGAAGAAATTGAACCGAGCGTGCAATTACATGGTAATATAGACGAAATACTACTAAATACTACATAGCTCAGAATTAGTATTTAATTGACAGTGGGGGTGGAATCGTGTAAAATCACAATAGTAGTTTAGTTTATACAATTTTAGCGAAAATTTGTATTTTTCGGGGAAAAATATGAAAATACCGGAGAAAGCTCCAGATTGGCACAGATACATTAAGAATATCTTTGAATTCAGTGACATTGATAAACTTAATGAACTTGTAGTTGCCGTAGAACAGAGGGATGAATATGCCTATTGGGATAAAGTTAAACATCTTCCTATGCCCGAAAACATATCTCCTGAACTGGCCTGGGCATATCTAAAATTTTCCAGGCAATCAAAAATAAGAAGAACGCCTTTGGTGGGTGAAGAAGGACAGCATTTTGGTTATTGGATCCCTGATAATGCGTTTAGAAATATTTCATATCTGGACCAACATGCCGGAGGAGAGATTTTAATAGGCGATAAGACTATTCATAGATCCGAACAAAAGAGATACCTGGTTAACTCGTTAATGGAGGAAGCTATCGCGTCAAGCCTATTGGAAGGCGCAGCAACAACGCGAAAAGAAGCCAAGGAAATGTTGAGGTCCGGCAGAAAACCGCGGGATCACGCTGAACAGATGATCTTTAATAATTACAAAACCATTGTTAAGATCAAAGACCTTGTTAAATCTCCCTTGAGCAATGATCTCATTCTGGAATTACATCGATCAATGACAGTTGATACATTAGATGACCCGGGAGAGTCCGGTCGTTTCAGGGCAGTTAAAGACGAAGCGATTGCCGTAAGGGATGCGGAGGGACAGACCCTGTATGTGCCACCTTCTCCGGAAAAAATTCCGAAGATGATGGCTGTACTTTACGACTACGCTAACACCACGGAAGAAACGCAGTTCACACATCCGATAATCAAGGCGATCAACCTACATTTTTATCTTTCCTATATTCATCCTTTCATGGATGGGAACGGGCGAACCGCCCGTGCTCTTTTTTATTGGTACATGCTCAAACATGGATACTGGATGTTCGAATATTTGACAATTTCGCGGATATTTCTGATCTCCCGCGCACAATACGCGAAGGCTTTCCTGTATACTGAAATCGATGATCTGGACCTAACATATTTCATTTCTTTTCATTTAAAGGTTGTTAATAACGCGGTGCGCAACCTCATTGAATATATCAGAAAAAAGCAAAAAGAAGCACAAGAGGCCGCCCGGTATCTTCTGCAATATCCGGATTTAAACGACAGGCAAAAAGCGTTATTGAGAAATGCCCTCGAAAATCCGGATAGGTTGTATACGATCGCCTGCCATGGTTCCGTGCACAGCGTAACCTATGAGTGCGCCCGAAGGGATCTGTTGGGGCTTGCGAAAAAAGGGTTTCTGATAATAACGAAAAAGGGAAGAGAATTTATTTTTGTTCCATCCGGCAAAAGCATGCAGAAGTTTCCGAAGGCTGCGTAATGTGGAGTGATAGGCAAATGGTTTTCGGGTAATTCACATTATCGACGAAGAACGGGTCCGGGAACCGAAGAGATGAGAGAAGCCATCCTTTACGAGAAACTGGCAAACAGGAAGGTCAGATGCAACATCTGCCAGAGACGGTGCCTGATCGCCGAGGGAAAGGATGGCTTCTGCTCCACGCGCCTGAACAAGGATGGAAAGCTGTACACCCTCGCCTACGGCAGGGTTTCTACGCTGGCCGTTGCCCCTATCGAGAAGAAGCCGCTTTTCCATTTCTATCCCGGCAGCCGGTGGCTGTCCCTGGGCACCCTGGGGTGCAACTTCCGTTGTCCCGGATGCCAGAACTGGGGGATCGCCCACGCCCACGTAGTCGCGGCAATGGAAGGAGAAGAGCTAAAGGGGACCGAGTACGTATCTCCCGGGGAAACGGTCCGGATGGCCGTGGAAGAAAGATGCATGGGACTATCTTTCACCTATAACGAGCCGACGGTATGGTTCGAGTACACCCTGGATTGCGCCAAGCTGGCCAGACAGAACGAGCTGCTTACAAATTATGTCACCAACGGCTTTATTACCGGAGAGGCGCTGGATAAGATAGGACCCTTCCTCGACGCCTTCAGGGTCGACCTCAAGGGCTTTTCTGCGGAATTCTACAGAAAAATAGGCCACACAGCCGATTTCAGGGGGATCCTGGAAGTGACAAAGCGGGCTAAATACAAATGGAAAATGCACGTCGAGATCGTCACCAATGTCATACCCGGATTCAGCGACGACGAAGCGCAACTCAAAGGTATTGCCGCCTGGATAAAGGACGAGCTGGGGCCGGATACCCCCTGGCACGTTACGCGGTTCGTGCCCCATTACAGACTATCTCATGTCAATCATACCCCCGTTGCCACGCTTGAGAGGGCGCGGGAGATCGGCCTGGGCGCCGGGCTCCGTTACGTCTATCTGGGAAATGTCCCCGGCCATCCGGCCGAAAATACCTATTGCCCCCGCTGTCAGGGGCTCTTGATCGAGAGGGAGGATTACATCATAAGGCAGTTCAATATAGCGAAAGGGAGATGCCCCACATGCAGGGAGCCGATCCCGGTAAAGGTGCGGTAAGTAGAGAAAAGGGGAGAAATTTTACAGGGGAAAGAAACATGGGATGGTATGTTCCTCCGCCAAAGAAGCCCGAGAAGGACAAAGCGCGGTTTTCGAGAGAGAGGCGGGCGAAGGTCAAGTGGCTTATCCTTGAGGGCTTCTTGAGGTCGCACCCGATCGCCGCGGCAATACTCAAAGTGAGGCGTGAGGACTTTACGCTGGAGGGCTACAGGGACTATTGCTACGAAGAACTCCCGCTGCCCATACCCGGCGAGAACGCGACAATATCCTGTCCGCACAGCTATCCGCTATTTTACGAAGCGCTGCAACTGGAAGAAGGGGACACCTTTCTGGAAATAGGTTCAGGCTCCGGCTACGGCGCGGCCCTGGCAAGAGAGGTAGTAGGCGCGAAGGGAAAAGTCTTCACCATGGAGATAGACAAAAAGACCTTCGAATTCGCCAGGCGTAACCTTACCGGCTCCGGCTATGAAGACGTGCTCATCATCCAGGGCGACGGTTCCCTGGGTTACCCTCCCCTTGCCCCCTACGACAAGATATGCGTCACAGCCGCCTGCCCTGATATCCCACGCCCCCTGATCGACCAGCTAAGGCCCGGCGGCAAACTGATCGCTCCCGTCGGCAGACCCCAGCCAGCCCAGGACCTTATCCTCCTGGAGAAAAACACCGACGGCGCCTTGAAAACCCAGAGCATAGAACAAGTCCTCTACGTCCCCTTACGGGGTAAATACGGCTGGAGCGGTCGTTCATGAGAAAAGAAAACAAGGAAAGCGCGGGCTGATGGAAGGGAAGAAGCGATTCCGAATATGCAGGGTCGACAAGGCCGAATGCGCGGAGTGCGGGTTTTGTACCCGGGCGGTGGATTGTCCTGACACGAAGAACTGCGTCGGGTGCATGGCCTGTTATTTCGCCTGCCCGTTCGGAGCGCGGAAGATCTTTCATGACACGCGCTCTCGCGGGCAGATCTCAATAGAAGTGGACGGCCGGGAATACAAAGTCCCCGAACGCGTCACGATAAAGAAAGCTCTCGAGATCTGCGGTTTTACATTTGGGTATACCCGTGATGAAGGCGATATAACCGCGCCCTGCTCAACGGGCGGTTGCTACAGCTGCGCGATATCAGTCGATGGGAAGGCGGCGCGGCCCTGCATCTCCGGCGTAAAGGGGGGGATGAAGATCCTCACAAGGCCTCCCAAAGGATACGTTCCCTTAAGGATCGTCCATGGCCCCCAACCCCACATGGTGGGAGGAAAAGGCACTCCCTGGTGGATAAAGATGGGCGAAGACTACATCGAAGTAGCCATGTGGACGGCCGGGTGCAACATGAGGTGCCCCCAGTGCCAGAACTACACCACCACATACGACAGCAAGACGCCGCCGATGACCCCGTTCGAAGCGGCTCGCGGCATGACCGAGGCGCGCCGCTATTACGGCGTGGACAGGATGGCGATCTCCGGGGGAGAACCGACCCTGAACAGGCCATGGCTTGTCGAATTCCTTAAGGAACTGAAGAGGCTCAACCCTGACAGGGACGCCCGGCTTCACCTCGATTCAAACGGCACCGTATTGACGCGCGACTATCTGGACGAACTTATCCTTGCTTCAGGCGTGACCGACATAGGGATAGAACCGAAAGCCGTTCGCGTGAGCACCTTCATGCGGATCACGGGACTCTCCGATAAAAAACTGGCCGCACGCTTTCTAAAGACTTCTTGGGACGCCGTGGACTATGTGGCCACCAGGTACAAGGAAAAGGTCTTCCTGGGGGTGGGCCTCCCGTATAACTCCGCGCTAATCGGCCTGGACGAGGTAAGACAATTCGGAAGCAAACTGGCAAAAATAGACAGGGACGCCCAACTCTGCGTCCTCGACTACTTCCCCGCCTTCAGAAGACAGGACCTTGAAAGGCCCCACCCCGAAGAGATGCTAAAAGTAAAGCGCCTCCTCGAAAAGACCGGCCTGACCACGGTAGTGGTCCAGACATCTATCGGCCATTTCGGCCCGGACAAGAACGGGCCAAAAAAAGTTTTTTGAAACAGGGCTAAATTTCGCAAAATGCGAATCGCAAAATGCGAAAAAATTCTTCCATTACAGCGGTCAAAATTCACCTTGACAGAAAAGTTAACATATGGCAAAGTAAGCACAATTAAGTTTTAAGGAAATCGTAAATGTAAAGACCCGGCTCCGGGATTTTCCAACAGGAGGTAAAAAGTGCATCTGTTCTTTATCTGGTTATTATGCGGGATCGCATGTTCAGTGATCGCCAATTCGAAAGGCCGGACCGGCTGCGGCTGGTTTTTGCTGGGGATGTTGCTGGGGCCATTCGCGCTGGTGGTCGCGTTTTTGCCTAATATCGCAAGAGTGGGCACAAACAAAAAGTGCCCCATGTGCGCGGAGGTAATCAAGGAAGAGGCCCTGGCATGCAGATTTTGCGGGCATCAGTTCCAAATGGACATAAATCTGGACCGCAACAACTGGAAAGCCGAGTAAGGATAGAGAGGAAGTAGAATGACGATCTTGCGTTGTGCGGACCCCATTCTCCCCGAAGAGATGCAGACCCTGGATAGGTGAGTCCCAATCCCGGTAAATCCTGCTAACTATCTACTAATGTCTACTAAATTGGTAGATAGTTTAGATCTTTTGCAGCCAGGCCGACTTTGGGTAGAAAAATAGCGAAATTCTTACAAATACCCCAAAAAGCCAGAATTTTATCAAAAGTGGATTTTGGAAATTTTTCCAAGCCCTCCTAATTATAAGTCAACTTTAGGTCGGGCCTACACATTGACATTTTGTCAAACCAATCTAAATGTTCGATATCATCTCATGGAAAAGGTGATTTCGTCCATTTTTGTGTCAATGTATAGCCCCGACCCTAAAATTGACAGAGGGCGGCCTGAAAACCCAGGTCATAGAACAAGTCCTCTGCGTCCCATTCCGGGGCAAATACGGCTGAAGCGG
>JAUWWB010000113.1 GCA_030617085.1 Candidatus Omnitrophota bacterium | reverse complement strand
GTGATCGCCGCCGTCCGCGTCGTCTTGCCGTGGTCAACGTGACCGATCGTTCCGATGTTCAGGTGCGGTTTAGTGCGTTTAAATTTTTCCTTGGCCATCATCCCCTCCTTCAGGTCAATACTGCTTACAATTGTTATCCTTTACCAATACCCTTTTTATTTTGACTGCGGGCCTGCCGTCATCTTCTCCATTATGCCCTTCGGCACTACCTGATAATACGAAGGCTCCATTGTATACGTTGCTCTGCCCTGTGTCAAGCTTCTTAGCGCGGTCGCGTAGCCGAACATCTGCGCCAGGGGCGCTGCCCCCGTTATTATTTTTGTCGTTCCGTGCGGCGTGATGTTCTCTACCTTGATCCTTCTCATGTTCATGTCGCCTATCACGTCGCCCAGATATTCATCCGGGGTAGTGACTTCCAGGTCCATTATGGGTTCGAGCAGAACGGGCCTGGCCTTGCGCATCCCTTCTCTTAACGCGATAGCCCCGGCGTTGCTGAAAGCCATTTCCGACGAATCGACCTCATGATAAGATCCGTCGTACAGCGTGGCCTTTATGTCGGTGACGGGGTAACCCGCAAGCACCCCTGTCTTTGCGGCGTTTCTGATGCCCTTTTCGATCGCCTTGAAATACTCTCTGGGGACGACACCGCCTTTTATCTTTTCTTCAAATATCACACCCTCGCCTTTCTCGGCGGGCTCAAGCCTCACCTCGACATGCCCGTACTGCCCGCGTCCCCCGGTCTGCTGTATGAATTTTCCGGTCGATTCGACCTGCGCCGATATGGTCTCACGGTACGCCACCTGGGGGCTTCCCACCCTGGCCGCCACCTTGAACTCTCTTTTCAGGCGGTCAACGATGATCTCAAGATGAAGCTCGCCCATCCCGCTGATGAGGGTCTGTCCCGTCTCCTCGTTGTACCTGATCCTGAACGACGGGTCCTCGTTCGCAACCTTCTTGAGGGCCTCCCCGAGCTTGTCCTGGTCAGGCCTGGTCTCCGGTTCTATCGCCATGGATATGACCGGTTCCGGGTATTTTATCCTTTCCAGCGTCAGGTGCTTGTTTTCGGCGCAAAGCGTGTGAGCCGTAAACGTATTCTTCAGCCCCACCAGCCCCACTATCTCCCCCGGGCCGGCGGACTGGACCATCTCCCTCTGATCGGCGTGCATCTTCACGATCTGCCCTATTCTCTCCTTCTTTGCCGAAGTCGAATTGTAGACATACGTGCCTGAGTCCAGCCTGCCCGAATATATCCTCGCGAACGTCAGGGTCCCTATGAAGGGGTCCGCCATGACTTTATAAGCGTACGCGCAGAGAGGCTCTTTTTCATCCGGGCCTATGGAGACCTCCTCTTCCGTTTTGGGATCGACCGCTTTGGGAGGTTTGACATCAAGCGGGGACGGCAGATAGTCGCACACGGCATCCAGCACGAATTTCATCCCCTTGTTCTTCAGCGCCGAGCTGCAGAGCACCGGGATAAAGAGGTTCTTGTTGGTATTCCTCCTTATGAAGGCCTTCAACCGGTCAGGGTATATCCCTTTATCCATCAGGTACATGTCCTCGACCTCCTCATCCACGTCGGCGAGCTTTTCGACGAGGTTGTGGCGCCAGTGGCTGGCGATGTCTTTCATGTCCTCCGGGATCTCCCGCTCGATTATCTCCTCCAGGTCGCCTTTTTCACCGAACATGTACGCCTTGCACTCCACGAGGTCTATTATCCCGCGAAAGTCATCCTCTTTCCCGATGGGGATCTGTACCGGGACCGCGTTGGCCCCCAGCTTCTTGTGCATGTCTATGATGACCTTAAAGAAATCGGCTCCCGTCCGGTCAAGCTTGTTTATCACGGCTATCTTTGGAACATCGTAACGGTCCGCCTGACGCCAAACCGTCTCCGTCTGCGGCTGGACACCGCCAACGGCGCAGAATACGACCAGAGTCCCGTCGAGCACTTTCAGGGAGCGTTCGACCTCGATTGTAAAATCGACGTGCCCGGGAGTATCTATGATGTTGATCCGCTTGTCCTTCCACATGCACGTCGTGACGGCGCTGGTTATGGTGATCCCGCGTTCCTGCTCCTGCTCCATCCAGTCCATGACAGCCGTGCCTTCATGCACCTCTCCCATCCTGTGGATCTTCCCGGTATGGTAAAGTATCCTTTCGGTAACGGTCGTCTTGCCGGCATCTATGTGGGCTATTATCCCTATGTTCCTGATATCCTGTATCTTATCCATCTATCTTTTGCCTCTCAAACGTCGCTTTTGTCATTAGAATTTTCATTCGATCTTACCACTTATAGTGAGCAAACGCCTTGTTGGCTTCAGCCATCCTATGGGTATCTTCCCTCTTTTTTATCGAAGGGCCTTCTCTCTTATAGGCGTTCATCAGCTCGTCAGCCAGTTTCATTTTCATCGCCCTGCCCTTTTGCTGCCGCGCGAAGTCCCTTACCCATCTCATCGCCATGAACTGGCCCCGTTCAAGCTTTACGTCGTTGGGCACCTGGTATGTCGCGCCGCCTATCCTCCTGGATTTTACCTCCAGAAGCGGCCTCACGTTCTCAAGAGCCTGCATGAACACGTCAAGCGGATCCTTGTCCTTGACCCTTTCCTTTATCACGTCCAGAGCCCCGTAAACGATCTTTTCGGCGATGGATTTTTTCCCTTGCACCATGACCATGTTCATAAATTTGCCAAGCACCATGCTGTTATATTTCGGATCCGGTAATGGTTCGCGTTTTTCCGCCCTGCGCCTTCTCATGTCTTTCCCTGTCCTTCTTTAAATTTGTTTATTGTTTTGGTCTTTTCGCTCCGTACTTTGATCTGCTCCGCCTCCTCGCTTCGACTCCCGAAGCGTCCAGGACTCCCCTTATTATGTGATACCGGACACCGGGCAGGTCTTTCACCCTGCCTCCGCGGATCGTCACGATGGAGTGCTCCTGGAGGTTGTGCCCCTCGCCGGGGATATACGCGGTCACCTCGATACTGTTGGTCAAACGCACCCTGGCAACCTTTCTCAGCGCGGAGTTCGGCTTCTTCGGCGTCCGCGTCTTGACCTGGAGGCATACCCCCCTGCGCTGCGGACAAGCCTGCAGCGCCGGCGCCTTTTTCTTCTCCTTAATGACTTTTCTACCCTTACGTATCAACTGATTAATCGTCGGCATTTGTTCTCCCTCTTATTACGCTAAAACAAAAACAACTCCGAACTAAAGGGCAGGCACAGGGGCCTGCCCCTACTCCTCCGCACCTTCACCCGCCTCTTCGGTTTTTGCGGGTTTCAGGGTCTCGCGCTCGATACCGATCTTCCTGTGCGCGTCGTATCCCGTGCCGGCCGGTATCAGGTGGCCCATGATGATATTTTCCTTAAGCCCGACCAGGGAGTCGGTTTTGCCCGAGGTCGCCGCTTCCGTCAGGATCCTCGTGGTCTCCTGAAAGCTCGCCGCGGAAATAAAGCTCTCGGTGGCCAGAGATGCCTTGGTTATGCCCTGGAGGACCGGTTCGGCCGCGGCGGGCTTTTTCTTCTGCTTGATGACCCTTTCGTTCTCCTTCCTGAAGACGCTCTTGTCCACCTTGTCGCCGAGCAGGAAATCGGTATCTCCCGAGTCCGTTATCTTGATGCTTTTAAGCATCTGCCTGATGATCGTCTCGATATGCTTATCGTTGATGTTGACACCCTGCAGGCGGTATACTTCCTGGACCTCGTTGAGAAGATACTCCTGCAGCGCCTTCTCCCCCGAAACCCTCAAGATGTCCTGGAGGACCACCGGCCCGTCCACGAGCTGCTCGCCCGCGGTGACCCTGTCCCCGCGATAAACGTTCAGATGTTTTCCATGCGGGATGAGGTATTCTTTCCTCATGCCCGTTTCGCTTTCGACGACTATCCTTTTCTGGCCCTTTTTCGCCTCGCCGAACTCGACCGCCCCGTCTATCTCGCTGATGATAGAGGGGTCCTTCGGCTTTCTGGCTTCAAAGAGCTCCGCCACGCGCGGCAAGCCTCCGGTGATATCC
>JAUWWB010000137.1 GCA_030617085.1 Candidatus Omnitrophota bacterium | reverse complement strand
GTCATTGATACCTGCAGGACCGGCAACCCCACGGCCCTGCCGTTTGTAGCGGGCGGCATCGGGTATCTTTCTTACGATCTTAAAAACCTCCTGGAGCGCCTGCCGCGAAAGGCCAAAGACGATCTGGACCTGCCGGAGATGTATTTTGTATTCTACCGGGCGCTTCTTATCCTCGACAGGCTCGACCCCGGACGACTGTACATCAGCGTCTTAGATATTCCCTCTTTCGGGCAAAACAATACCGGTGAACTGATGAAAGAAATAAAAAAGATCGTAAGATCATCGCCGGCGCCCGGAAGCACAGGCGTATATCCGGCGAAAAGGCCGCGAAAGCGTGATCTTGAATCAAATTTCTCAAAGAAAGATTATATAAGCGCCGTGCGAAAGGTCCTGGAGCACATCCGCGCGGGCGACATCTACCAGGCGTGCCTGTCCCAGCGGTTCAGGGCCGAATGGCCGTTTTCGCCTTATGACCTGTACCTCAAGCTGAATAAAATAAACCCCTCCCCGTTCAGCGCTTACCTGAACTTTGGAAGAAGCTGGATCATCTCCTCTTCCCCGGAACTCTTCCTCAGGCTAGCGGACAACGTCGTCGAGACCAGGCCCATGAAGGGCACCCGCCCGCGGGGTAAAGACGCCGGAGAAGACGCCTCCCTCATGGACCGTCTGAATAAAAGCCTCAAGGACAAAGCCGAATTGCGCATGATCGTGGACCTGGAAAGGAACGACCTCGGCAGGATCGCCATACCCGGCTCGATCGAAGTCGTCGAGCACAGAAGGATAGAGGCCTACCCGACGGTCTTCCAGACCATATCCGTCATAAAGGCGAGAGTAAACAGCGAAACAAGCCCGGTAGACATAATCAAAGCCGCTTTCCCCGGCGGCTCGATAACCGGCTGCCCGAAAATACGGGCCATGGAGATAATCGACGAGCTGGAACCGACCAGAAGAAGCGTTTACACCGGCTCGATCGGCTACATCAGCTTTCACGGCACGATGGACCTCAACATCGCCATCCGCACCATGATAATGAAGGGAAAAGACGTCTATTTCCAGGCGGGAGGCGGCATTGTCGCCGATTCGGACCCAGAGACGGAGTATGCTGAGACGCTGCATAAGGCGCGGGCGTTGGTGGAAAGTTTGGGGGTTAGTTCGCGGTTCGACAAGCTCACCACCCCTGAACCGTCCCGAGCGAAGTCGAGGGGTAGTTCATAGTGAGTGGGGGCGGTGCCGGTGGTAAGGATGTTTTTGCTCATGCCGAAAGGCGGTGGGACAAAAGAACCTTTCGGCAGGTGCAGTAATTGCCCAGGTGGCACAGTGCGAGCTCGGCGGATACGAAGTCAAAGGTCTCCACTTCTACATCCATATCCCCTTTCCCGACCGTAATGTGAGGCGCGTAGTTTTCAAAACCGGAGTCGGTGAAAAATTTCTTTATATAATCAAGCGTCAGGTCATTGACTTCTTCACCCTCTTCCTCGAATACCATATCCCTTGCGGCCTTATAGCTGAAAAAAGACGATAACCTTATCATCACTATCTCATGCAGCACCTCGATGTCCCTGGTCTTTTCGATCTTGATCCACGCTTTGCCGCCTTTTGAAGAAACGGTTTTAAGGCTAAGTGGCGGAAAACTTCCCGCTATGCCCGCCAGGATCTCATTGACCTTCCCCAGATCATCTTCATTCATGCAGCCCATCGCCAGGGTAATATGCGGCAGGCATTTCTCCCTGTCCAGGACGATATCAGACCCTGACGTTCCCAGCAACTGGCCGTTGATCTCGATCGCCCTGTCCATCACCTCTACCGGCGGCAACAGCACAACATCAACCGCGATCATAATTCCTCCGTTCCGCGACTTTGCAATTTTATTGCGGGACAAGAATGTCCCGCCTATTCGAACTGTTCACTGTTCACTACTCACTATTCACCCCTTCGCCCTTCATCCTTCTAACCACCGCCCGCAACTCATCCGGCGACTCAAGCTTTTCCACCCCCGGGATATCCCATGTCCCGAAGCCGTAAACGGGCTTTTTGGCGTTGAGCGCGAAACCTATCTCTGAAAGCGTGCCGTATTCTCCCGGAAACGCGACCACCATGTCCGCGGTGCCGGCAACTATGGTATTGCGGGAATAGCCCATCCCGGTCGTGATGACAATATCGACAAAGGCGTTCGCGTCGTGTTTATCCTCACCCGGTATGATCCCGATAGTAAGGCCGCCGGCTTTTTTCGCGCCCCTCGAGGCGGCTTCCATCGTCCCCGCGAGGCCCCCCGTTACCAGCACGGCCCCTTCCTCGGCTATGATCCGGCCTGTCTGTTCCACCAGGTCCGCCACAGCCCCTTCGCATTTATGCCCGCCGATCACCGATACCAGGAATTTTTTATTATTCATATTTACTCCTTACCGCCTTCTTCGGAGGCAAAGGGCAGGCACAGGGGCCTGCCCCTACATTTTTCTCCGAAACACACCCACTTTTATTATATAATAAACCTATGAACACTCAACCATTCTTTTCGGTGATAATACCCACTTTCAACAGGAAATCGTTTCTGGAAATCGCCGTAAATTCTGTCCTGGACCAGACTTTTGACGATTTTGAACTTGTCGTGGTGGACGACGGGTCCGCTGATGGAACGAAAGAGCTTATATCTTCCTATGAAGATGAAAGGATCACCTATTTGTTACAGCCAAACCGCGGCGTCTCCCGCGCAAGAAACAAGGGACTTGACCTTGCGCGAGGAAACTTTATCGCCTTCCTGGATTCGGACGACCGATGGACGGGCCAAAAGCTCGAAAGGACAGCAGAATATATCAAGCACTTCCCCCACATCAACATATTTCATACCGAAGAAATATGGTACCGCGGGGGGAAGCTCTTACCCCAGAAGAAAAAACACCAAAAGCCAACCGGCCGCGTATACAGAAACGCCCTCCCGCTCTGCTGCATAAGCATCTCCACCGCTGTCATGAAGAAAGACGTTTTTCATTCCGTGGGCACCTTTGACGAAAGCCTTGAAGCATGTGAAGACTATGACTTCTGGCTTAGGGCGACCAGCAGACATGAAGTGATGCTTATCCCCGAAGAGCTCACAATAAAAGACGGCGGCAGGCCGGACCAGCTGTCTTCAAGCATGTGGGGCCTCGACCGATTCAGAATAAAGGCCCTGGAACGAATGCTTTCATCCGAAACTCTCTCCCCGGAAGACTACGAAATAACGCTGCAAGAGCTCAAAAAAAAATGCACGATCTTCGCCGCTGGAGCGAAAAAGAGGAAAAAAACGGAAGAAGTCGAATATT
>JAUWWB010000013.1 GCA_030617085.1 Candidatus Omnitrophota bacterium | reverse complement strand
TTCGAAAAACTCGGCCTTCAGGTCCTTTTCCTCCAGTATCATGCGGCGCCTTTTATATATGACCTCCCTCTGCTGGTTCATGACGTTGTCGTATTTGAGGAGGTGTTTCCTGACCTCGAAGTTCTGGCCTTCCACCCTCCGCTGAGCAGTTCTCACGGCACCCGTCACCAGCGGGTTCTCTATCACTTCGCCTTCCTCCATGCCAAGGCGGTCCATGATGGCCTTTATCCTGTCGGACCCGAATATCCTCATCAGGTCATCTTCCAGCGAAAGGTAAAACCTGCTCGAACCGGGGTCGCCCTGCCTGCCGGAGCGCCCGCGCAGCTGGTCGTCTATCCTCCTGGCTTCGTGCCTCTCCGTCCCGATCACGTGCAGGCCGCCGGCTTCCAGCACTTTTTCCCGCTCTTCACGCGCCTGGTCCCTGAAGCCGGCAAGGAACTTTTCATAGGCTTTTTTCCTTTCCGCCGGATCATCGATATCCAGTTTCGCCACGGCGTCATTCGCCAGTGATTCGGGGTTGCCTCCCAGAAGGATGTCGGTCCCGCGGCCCGCCATGTTGGTGGCTATGGTGACCGCGCCGTGCCTCCCGGCCTGGGCGATGATATGCGCCTCCTTCTCATGGTACTTGGCGTTCAGGACGTTATGCTTGATCCCACGGGCGTTCAGCAGCCGGCCCAACTGCTCGGACTTTTCGATGGATATCGTCCCGACAAGCATGGGCCTGCCTTTCTCGTGGCAGGCAGCGACCTCCTCCACGACCGCGTTGAATTTTTCTCTCTCCGTTTTGTATATGCGGTCCGGCATGCTCAGCCGCCTCAGCGGGCGGTTCGTCGGTATCTGTATAACGGACAACAAGTATATGTTCACGAATTCCGCTTCCTCGGTCTTTGCCGTCCCGGTCATCCCGGCCAGCTTGTCATACATGCGGAAATAGTTCTGAAGTGTGATGGTGGCGAGCGTCTGGCTTTCCCTCTGGACCTCGACCCGCTCCTTTGCCTCCAGTGCCTCGTGTATGCCGTCCGAAAACCGCCGCCCGGGCATCATCCTCCCGGTGAAGCCGTCCACTATGACTATCTTGTTATCCTTGACGACGTAATCGACGTCCTTCTGGAAGAGTATATATGCCTTCAGCAGCTGGTTGACGCTTTCCACTTTCCTCTGCTGGTCGGCGTAGGCGGATACCAGCTCCGTTTCGCGCGCGGCCTTCTCCTCTACCGGCATGTCCTCATCCGCCAGTTCCGCGAGAGATGCTTCGATATCCTCCAGCATGAACTCTATATCGAACTTCTCCTTCATCATCTTCTGGCCTCTCGCGCTGAAGGTCGCCTCCCTCGTCTTCTCGTCAAATACATAGAAAAGATCTTCAAGAAGCTCGTTGCGCTCTTTTTCCATGACCTTGCTGTCCAGAAGCCCCTGCGCCTTGTCAAACAGGGATTTGGCATGTCTGTCCTTGAGTATGATATCCAGGAATTCCCGGTTCTTGGGGTCGGCCTTGTGGGCAAGGTAGAGCAGCTCGCCCGCTGCCTCGTCCTTCTTCGCGTCCAACGCGTCCCGGAACCGCGAGACATGATCCCTGACGAGCCTTCTCTGCGCGCTGACAACCTCCTGGACGACCGGGCGCATCCGGTTGTACGCTTCGTTCGTCTCCTCCACCGGACCGGATATTATGAGGGGTGTCCTCGCCTCGTCGACAAGGATGCTGTCCACCTCGTCAACGATAGCGAGACTGGGGCGGGTCTGGACCGTATCGGCCTCGTCCACGATCATGTTGTCCCTCAGATAGTCGAAGCCGAATTCGTTATTCGTCCCGTAGACGACGTCGCACGCGTACGCCTCCTTTCTCTCATCGGGCCTCATGTCGTTCTGGATGACGCCCACCGAAAGCCCCAGAAACTTGTAAACCGGCCCCATCCACCCGGAGTCCCTTTTTGCCAGGTAGTCGTTCACCGTCACAACATGGACGCTTTCGCCGGCAAGCGCGTTCAGGGAGGCCGGCAGGGTAGCGACAAGCGTCTTACCCTCACCGGTGGTCATCTCCGCGATCTTCCCCTGGTGCAGCACGATGCCGCCGAGAAGCTGCACGTCAAAAGGCCTGAGGCCTATCGTCCTTTTCGCCGCTTCCCTGGCGATCGCGAAAACCGCGGGCAGATGTTCGTCCAGGACGCGGCTCTTGGCCTCCTTCAGGCGCTTCTTGTGCTTGTTCCGCTCGGGGTCCGAAGTGGACGTGGCGACCGATTCACGGATCTTTTCGACCTCGGGCTCCATCTCCTTGTACGCGCGCCTGATATTTTCCCTGATCCGGGACATCCTATCCTTCAGCTCATCATCCGAAAGCGGAGAGATCTCCGCCTCCAGTTCGCTTATCTCGCGAACGAGCGGCTGAAGCTTAGCCAGTTCCCGCTCATTCTGCGTCCCGAATATCTTCCTCAAAAACCCAAACATTTTTTGCACTCCCGCTTCATTTACTGTTCACTGATTACTTCGCCGCCGTCTTCTTAAGATACGCCTCGATAAACCCGTCCAGGTTCCCGTCCAGGACCTTTTCCGCGTTCGAGGTCTGTTCCCCGGTCCGGTGGTCCTTTACCATCTTGTAAGGGTGCAGCACGTATGAGCGTATCTGGCTGCCCCATTCTATTTTCTTCTTTTTCTCGTAACCGCGCGTCAGCTCCTCTTCCTGCTCGCGTTTCCTGGCCTCGTAAAGACGCGCTCTCAGGATCTTCATGGCCGTCGCCTTGTTCTTGTGCTGGGACCGCTCTTTCTGGCACTGTACCACGGTCCCGGTAGGAATGTGCGTTATCCGGACGGCCGAATCCGTTACGTTGACGTGCTGCCCGCCGGCTCCCGAGGAACGGTACGTATCTATCCTGAGGTCGTTCTCGTTGATCTCTATTTCTATATCCTTGCCTATATCGGGGATGACGTCAACCGAAGCGAACGATGTGTGCCGCCTTTTGCTGGAGTCGAACGGGGATATGCGCACCAGGCGGTGCACGCCGGTTTCCGCCTTGAGGTAACCATACGTGAAATCGCCCCTGACGATAAAGGTCGCGCTTTTTATACCCGCCTCTTCTCCCGAGAGCTGGTCCAGCATCTCGGACGAATGGCCGTGGTGCTCGGCCCAGCGGATGTACATCCTTAGAAGCATCGATGCCCAGTCGCAGGACTCCGTCCCGCCGGCGCCGGCATTGATGCTGACGATAGCGTCACAGCGGTCGGCCTCGCCTCCGAGGATGCACTTAAACTCGAGCCTGTCGATCTCCCCGCGGACCTCCTCCGTCTCCTCCATGAGGCTCCTGATGGATTCGGCGTCTTCCGGTTCCACTATTCCGGCAAGCTCCTTAAGCGTGTCGAACTGCTGCCTTATCTCGTTGTAGGGCCCGACCAGGGACCTGATCGCCCTGAGCTGGCGCGAAAGGCCATTGGCTTTTTCCTGGTTTTTCCATATTTCGGGGTCATTGAGCTGCTCTTCGAGCTCTTTCATCTTTTCCTGGTTTTTAGCCAGGTCAAAGATACCCCCTGAGTTCTTCCAACCTGGCATCCAGTCTCTTCGCCGATTCGCGTAATTCGTCTATCATGTGTGTTACCTCCAATTGGTTAAGTAATATTATTATAACAATATTTCTTTCGCATGTAAAGCTAACCGCCTCCGTGAAAATGGTCCATGATGGCCTTTGCGGCCCTTTTATTGAGGCCGGCTTCCCGGAGTTCCTGCCGGGAGGCGTTGCGGATATTTTCTATGCTCCCGAACTTTTCCAGGAGAAGCTTCTCCCTGATCGGACCGACGCCACTTATTTGCCGTAGCTCCGTCTCGAATTTTTCCTTGCGCCTCAGCCGCCTGTGATACGTTATGGCGAAACGGTGTGCTTCGTCCCTCACTCGCTGAATAAGGTGCAGCAGGCGCGACCCCGGCGAAAGCCTTATCGGGTGCTCGAGCGAAGCCGCGTAAAGATGGTTACGCTCTTTCGCGATGCTCGCCACCGGGACGCCGCCGAGCCCCAGGGCGCTGAGCTCCTTCATGGCCACGGCAAGATGCCCTTTCCCCCCATCGATCAGCACGAGGTCCGGCAGCGCCTTCCCCTCTTCAAGAAGCCGCGAAAAACGCCTGCGCACCACTTCGCGTATCATGGAATAGTCGTCCATGCCCTCCACCATCTTTATGCGGAACTTGCGGTAGTCGGTCTTGCGCGGCCTTCCCGCGACGAACCTCACCATGGACCCGACGGCCTGCTTGCCGGTGATACTGGATATGTCGAAACATTCTATCGCCACCGGGAGCGACGGAAGCCCCAGCGCGTTCTGCAGCTCATCAAGCTCGCCGAACATGGGATAGCGCGAGCGGTCGTGAAGCTGCTGCACGGCCGTAAGGGCCTCGATACGCCTTTTGGCGAAAAGGGCCTTCTCGTATTCCCTCTCGCGGGAGAACCGCTTCATCCGCTCCTCCAGCGCCCTGATAAGATCGTCCTTCCTCCCTTCGAGAAACGTCTTCAGCTGCTCCACCATGTCGGCATATTCTTCCGCCGACACCTTCCCTTCGCACGGCCCGAGGCACTGGCCGATGTGATATTCAAGGCAGACCGACTTGCGCGGGGTGCGGCAGGTCCTCAAGGGAAACACCCTTTTCATGAAGGACAACGCCTCCTTCAGCAGCTTCACGTTAACGTACGGCCCGTAATAGGCGGCGCCGTCCTTGAGCCTTCTGCGCGTCATGAAAAGCCTCGGATATTTCTCGTTAACGGTAAGCTTGAGGAAAGGGTAAGACTTGTCGTCTTTAAGCTCGATATTGAATTTCGGACGGTGGTCCTTTATAAGCCCGGCTTCGTATATGAGCGCTTCGGCTTCGGAAGACGCCCTGATGAACTGGATATCGCGCGTCTCGCTCACCAGAAGCTCCAGTCGCCCGGAAGTAACGCGGCCGGGCTGAAAGTAGGAAGCCACCCGCCTCCTGAGCCGCCGCGCCTTCCCCACATATATGATCCGCCCCTTTGAGTCAAGAAACTTGTACACCCCGGGAGTATCCGGAAGCCCCTTTATCTTATCCCTCAATTTCCCGGTTTCAGAAGACATTTCCCCTCATCCCTCATCCTCATCCCTCATCCTCGCCACGGCAAGCGCCCACACCTTCCTGACACCCTCAACCCCCACAAGAGGCGCCGACATGAGGTACAAAATTCCGCTCACGCAGATGATCCCCATCAGCCTCGCAAAGGCCATAGGATCGGTAAGGCCTGCCGCCGGCAGGGACATCCGCGTGGCGATAAACAAGAACACGCCCATCACCCCCGCCGCCGCGCATATCCTCGCTAGAGAAGCGACTATCCCGGCGGTGCCGAAATCGCCGATACGCCTTACGAGTACCGCGTAAAGTATCACGAAATTCGTCGTCGCCGCTATTGAAGTGGCCAGGGCAAGCCCGCCGATCTTCAGCGGCCACATCAGTATCAGGTTAAGCACGAGGTTGACTGCCAGAGAAACGGACGCCGTCTTAACGGGCGTGCGGGTATCCCCCATGGAATAATACGCGTTAACGAGTATCTTGATCCCCGCGTAGGCGAAAAGGCCGAAACTGTAAAACAGCAGCGCGTTTGAGGTGATCGAAGTGGAATACCCCGCGAACGCCCCCCTCTGAAAAAGTATCCGCACGATCGGCTTCGCCAGTATCATGAGCCCCACGGAGGCAGGCACCATTATCGTGAACACTGCCCTCAGCGAAAAAGAGATGGTATCTTTAAACTGGCCCATATCATTGGAAGCGACTTCCTTGCTCATCTTCGGCAAAGCGGCCGTGGCAAGCGAGATCCCGAAAATGGCCAGCGGCAGCTGCACGAGCCTGTTGGAATAATAGAGCGCCGCAACCCCGCCGGAGCCCACTATCCACGCCAGCGACGCCAGGACGGTATCGACAAGGACGCTCAGCTGGTAAACCGCCGTACCTACCGCCCTGGGCAGGAGCAGTTTGCCTATCCTCTTAACGACCGGATGGGCGAGGCGAAACCCTTTCCCGAACCTGAATCCTTTGGCCCGGAGCGGCCGCACCTGTAGCAGCACCTCAAGAATACCGCCGACGAGGACCCCGGCGATCAGCCCTTTTATGCCTATGACGGGACAGAGAACAAGGAGCGAAAATATCATCGCGGTATTCAGCACGACCGGGGCAAAAGCGGGCGTTGCGAAATAATGGAGTGAGTTAAGGACACCCTTGCTGTAAGCCACTATCCCCAGAAGGAGGATGTACGGAAACACCAGGCGCGTCAAAAACACCGTCGTGGCGAACTTCTCGGGATCGCGCAGAAAGCCCGGCGCGATCACCCTCACCAGGACCGGCGCGAACACCACCCCCGCCACCGACAGCACCACGAGCACGGTGAGCATCAGGTAAAGTATGATCCGCGCAGCCTCCCAGTATTCCTCCCGCGTGCGAACATGGCTGTATTCGCTCAGGATCGGAACGATCGCCGCATCGGTGGCCCCTTCCCCCACCATGTCGCGAAGCATGTTCGGAAGCCGAAACGCCACCACGAACGCCTGCGCGAAAATACCCGTCCCGAACAGCCTGGCGATCAGGATATCGCGCACAAACCCCAGCACACGGCTCGCGGCAGTCGCAAAACCTATTATCCCCGTTGATCTTATGAGTTTTCCGTTAGTCATTTTTCAGCTCGGAGTTTTTCCAATTCCTAATCCGGAGATATTATAATATCATACATTGCTACGCATGTCATTCGATGTTCGCCAATCGCACCCCTCCCCCTCCGAAGATGCGGGACATTCTTGTCCCGCATCTTGTCACCGCATCGTATCGCACACTCAAAAACAAAAAACCATTGACAAATCCGGAGACCATATGCTAAATTATGCCTCTAAGTCAATTGATTGCCAACGTTTAAAGAGATATAAGGAGAAACAATATGCCCAACAAGAAAGCAGCGATCAAGAGCCTGAGACAGGACAGGAAAAAACACACGAGGAACAAAGCGGTGATATCGGAGCTGCGCACCCTCGTTAAAAAGGCCACGACCCTGATAACGTCAAACAACCGTGAAGAAGCGAACACCGCCCTCAACCAGCTGGAATCCAGGCTTGACAGGGCCGCGAAATCCAACATAATCAAGAAAAACAACGCCTCCCGCCGCATCACCCGGCTAAGAGCCCAGTGGGCGAAGACGGGAAGCGGGGCGTAGGGTTTAGGTTTTAGGTTTTAGGTTATAAAGGGCGTATGTGTAGAACACATACGCCCTTTTCTTTTGTTGCCCTAAGAACCTAACACCTAAAACCTAGAACCTAAAACCTGACCCCAATTGCGCTACCAAAAATCGATAATCGAAAATCGACCGCAATCGATGCCTTCTTCTATTTTCTATTTTCGATTTTCGATTGCTCTGTTCAATAAAAAACCCGCCATTGGCGGGTTTTTTATTGAACTGGTGGAGGTGCCGGGATTCCTTTGAGACTATCCACTTAACTCCTTAATTTATGGCATTTTAGCAGATAAGCTCCTTATTGGCAAGGTTTTAAGGTTTCTATATTTTATACAATTTTATACAACTTTTATACAGATATTCACCTTGGATGGGCACCATTTGGGCACGGAAAAGCCTTATCCGGCTCCCGTATTGGATGAGCTTAGCAACTGGGTATTATATGAGAAAAAATTAACCTGTTCTTCGCTTATCCAACAATTCCGATGATCAAAGTTGGGTTATTTCTAATTTCGAGGCCTGTCTCTATTAATATTGCTTTCCCCTTATCTCCATTTTAGTTCGTGTCTCATACAACAGATACAAACTAACTTGTGTCCTACATTGAAGCTTTTTTGGGACAAAAGCGTGCTTGATTGTGTGTTATTTGTGTCCGATATTGGTCTTATTGTCGGACATAACCCTGTTTGAGCATACTACATCGGACACAATTGCTTATAAAATTCTTTTTCCCTCTGCACTGTTCAATAATTCAGGAAACATCAAAATTGCCGATCTCCTTCCACTAGCCTCTCTTAAAGATTTCAAATAGCCAGCATCACGAATTTGTTTTAACAGTGGCATTGCTGTTTGTTTTGGAATCTTAGTTCGGCGAACAAAATCACTTGTTTGAAAAATTGGTTTATCAAACAACGCATCCAGTATTTGTATTGAATATTGTGAGTGTGTAATATCAACAATCCTATTTTTCATATTTTCATACAAATTCATAATCTCCTTAACTTTTTCAGAATTTCTTCTGGCTTGAACCTTTACCGCTTTCAGAAAAAACTCTATCCATCCATCCCAGTCTTTTGTTGCCGATATCGCCTTAAGACGCTCATAATATTCAGCTCTGTTTTTCTCAAGATATGCGCTCAAATAAAACATAGGCGAAGCCAAAACTCCTTTTTGATATAAAACTAGCGGGATAAGCAATCGTCCTATTCGCCCATTACCATCCTTAAACGGATGTATCAATTCAAATTGGGCATGAATAACAGCAAGTTGAATAAGCACATCAATATCATCTCCGTTAACATACGCCTGCCATTTTTCTAAATGGTCAAGTATTTGCAACGGAGACGGAGGAATAAATGTCGCCTGTTCAATAGGGCATCCATCAGGACCTATCCAATTCTGGTCTTTTCGAAACTTTCCAGGTGATCTGCGATGGCCTCTCACACTATTCAAGAGAATTTTATGCATTTCCCGCATAAGATGAAGAGTTATGGGCTGCTCTTTCAATACATCTTTTGCCAGCATAAGAGCCTTGCGATAATTAACAATCTCCTGAATATCATTTTCTTTTGCCTCGTCTTTTGCTTCTAAAAGACCCGCTTCATGTTCAAGGACCTCATCAAGCGTTGCCTGTGTTCCTTCAATTTTTGATGAAAGCACAGCTTCTTGTGTTGTTAGCGGAGACAATAATACTCCTGGATTTACAGTCCCCTGCAAAAGACCATCATAACGAGCTAGCTCCGCGTTAGCATCACCAACGAACATAATGAGCCTATGAAAATTCAAATCTAATATTGGTAATTGCTGGGGGATATATGGCTCCATTGCATCCTTCCTTATATACCGTTCCCAAAATTTCCACGCACCGCAAAAATGGTTCGTAAGATATTATAAGCTATAATTATTTGAAAAGCTAATGGAAAAAAGGACATTCTGATTAATAGTTTCTACATGGTGAGGATAGATCTTTTAAAGCTCTTGAGCGTATTTGTACCGTTTGTATAGCCCACTGTGCAAAAATTTCACAGGTTTTAGGTTATAGGTTATAGGTTTTAGGTTTTAAAGGACGTATGTGGTTTACACATACGCCCTTTTTGGTGTGCCCTAAGAACCTAACACCTAAAACCTAGAACCTAAAACCTAACCAGAAAGCTATCGAGTGACCTGCGGCTTCCTTTTTCCGGCTCTCCCGCGGGATACCCGAGTGTTATTACGGCCATGAGCTCACAATCGGAAGGAACTTTCAGGTAAGACGCGACTTCGTCCTTTTTGTTCAGTATCTCCCCGAGCCAGCAGGTCCCGAGCCCCAGGGAATAGGCGGCAAGCAGCATGTTCTGCACGCACGCCCCCACGGCCATGATATCCTTTTCGCGGTTGTAGGAAACGTCCTGATCAAGGAACACGCATACCGCCACCGGCGCGCTGTCGATAACCCGGGCGTATTTCGTAAGCCCCGCAAGGGCCGACTTGCGCTCCGGGTCCTTCACCACCAAAAACTTCCAGGGCTGATTATTAAGCCCCGAAGGCGCCCACCTGCCGGCGTCCAGCACGCTCTCGATGAGATCGTCACCGGGCATTTCGGTGGTGTATTTTCTAACGGAGCGTCTTTCTTTAATGGTGTCTGTTATTGTTTTCATGGCGGTATTATATCTTATGGGGGGAGGATGGTAAAGGGGGGTGTGATTTTTTGGTGCTCTGCCATGATGGTAGACGCAGGGTAGAACGTTTTTTGAAAATCGAAAATCGACCGCAATCTCAATTCTATTTTCTTCTATTTTCGATTCTCGATTCTCGATTGCTCTGTTCAATAAAAAAACCCGCCAATGGCGGGTTTTTTTATTGAACTGGTGGAGGTGCCGGGATTCGAACCCGGGTCCACGACCCCTGAACGGAGAGTATCTACATGCTTAGTCCACCTTTGATCTTTTCCCGGGAAGTCCGGTAAACGGGACTGCTCCCGGGAGCATCCTCCTTGTACTGCTTGAGGCCAGGAGATATCACCTCAAGAGTCCTTGCATGATTAGGGTTCTATTAGTATCCCAAGGCACCAACTAATGAACCAGTCCCCATCATTGTGGGAACATTTAACGCGTCCAAAGCCAGGATGCTCTCGGCTTCGGCTACTGGATCGTAGTTTGCGTTTATTGTTTTTCAGGTTTTTATAGAGGCCACCTGAACCCTCTGCATGCTGCTCCCAGACCACGAGACCATGTCGAGACCTGTCACCCCCAAAAATTTTGCAAAACAAAATTTTTAGAGCAATCGAAAATAATATTTCGATTGCGGTCGATTTTCGATTCTCGATTTTCGCCTAATGTCAAAGAACCCTATTTCCCCCTATGCCGCATCGCCCGCTCGATCTCTCGCTTCGCCTGCTTCTCTTTCAGAACCCTGCGCTTGTCATAGAACTTTTTTCCGCGGCCGAGGGCTATTTCCACTTTTGCCAGGCCGCGCTTGAAATATACCTTCAGCGGAACGATCGTATACCCTTTTTGCTGTGACTTCGTCTCAAGTTGTTCCAGCTCCCTTTTGTGCAACAGCAGCTTCCTGCGCCTGGTGGGATCGTATTCCTCGTGGGAATACTCGTAAGGACTTATGTGCATCCCGAATATGAACAGCTCGCCGCCGTCTATCCTGGCAAAACTCCCCTTCAGGTTGGCCTTCCCGTTACGCAGGGACTTGACCTCGTTCCCCCGAAGCTCGATGCCGGCTTCATAGGCCTTCTCAATGTAGTAATCCCTTAAAGCCTGGCGGTTAGTGATAACCGTATTGTCCTTTCCCATCCCCATATCTTATTATATAACAATAACTTGCGGGTTTCAAGAGTGTTGTGGCTATTGTGTGTTTTTAAGAAATATAGGCGCTGTCATACTGGATTTCCGCTTTCTTCCAGGTATTTTTTGATCACCTCTATGAAGGTGTCGGCGTAGGCTTAGAGTTTTCTTTCGCCTACGCCGAAGATGGTGGCGAAATCATCTTTCGTTACGGGTTTGACGGCGGCCATGTCTTTTAGGGATTTGTCGCCGAAGATGATGTAGGCTGGGACGCCCTGGCCGCGGGCGAGCTCCGCTCTTTTTTCGCGGAGGCGCCCGAAAAGGTCCTGGTCTATACCGGCCCATTCCCGCTCTTTTTTCTCCCTGCGCTGCATGGCGATCTCTTTTTTCTTTTTCGCCACCAATGGTTTGGCCAGGGTGGGAGTGACCTCGCCCATGAGCAATTGTTTTCCGGAATCGGTTACCCCGAGGGTCGAGAACTCTCCCTCCCTTTTCAAAAAACCCTGTCCCACCAGCTGTTCGATCATGTGGCGGATGAATGAAACCGGCTCATCGGCCATGATCCCGAACGTCGACAGGTCCTGGTGGCCCATGTTGGCGACCTTGTCCGTTGTCTTCCCTCTTAACACGTCGCTGACATATGCCGCCCCGAAGCCGTATCTCCGCCCCTGCCTTACCTTGACCACACAGGAGAGGACCTTCTGGCCGATGATAAGCGCATCGTCCACCATGTCGAGTTCGTTCAGGCAGTAGTCGCACGCATCGCAGGTTGGGTCGTCATAGCCCTGTCCGAAATAGTCCACAAGGACCCTGTGCCTGCACCAGGGCCGGGCGCAGAAATCGTACATGGCGCCTAGCTTCTTCGCCATGACATCCCGGTTTGGCGACTCCGCGAGGAAGTATTCCCAGGTGCGGTAGTCCTGTCCCCCGTAAAACATGTAGCACGACGAAGGCAGCCCGTCGCGGCCGGCGCGGCCCGTTTCCTGCTGGTAGTGCTCTATGCTTTTCGGCATTGCCGCGTGGATGACAAAACGGATGTTTGAGCGGTCGATTCCCATGCCGAAAGCGACGGTGGCCACGATGATATCGACCTCCTCCCGCACGAACCTGTCCTGGTTGAC
>JAUWWB010000100.1 GCA_030617085.1 Candidatus Omnitrophota bacterium | reverse complement strand
TTCCCCCAACGGGGGGGACTGGTCTGTAAATACAACTTTTCTTGGAATTGAAAACACCTGACCCCGCATTTCTTCGCACAAGCCCCGAAAATCGAGAATCGAAAATCGACCGCAATCTCGATTCTATTTTCTCCGATTTTCGATTTTCGATTCTCGATTGCTCAAAAAAACAGGAAGCCTAAGGCTTCCTGTTTTTTTGGTGCCAAGGGACGGAATCGAACCGCCGACACAGGGATTTTCAGTCCCCTGCTCTACCTGCTGAGCTACCTTGGCACCTTTTTTGAAAATCCGTATTTGTCTCATAAATTATCACACAAAAAACAACAAGTCAAGTCAAATGGGGGATCGGAAAACGGGCAGCAAAGTTCGAGCTCCGGCGTCATACCGAAAATATTCAGAAAGCCCGTGGTTAAAAGCCTGGCAGTAACGCTTGTGCTTTGCGCGGCATACCGCTCCTAAAAAACAAAACGGCATATATACACTTTTCGGACAAAAAGAAAGAATTCAATTATGTCCCGGCCTGGAAGGTGCCTGAGGACAAGATACCGCCGGGGGCGGAACAAGGTCAAACAGGCAAAGTTTGAAACGGCTGACGGCGAAATGGTCTCCGTCACCATAAGCGGAGGCATCGCCACAACGGAAGACCTCGCCCCGGAAAGCCACCTTGACCTGATACGCGCCGCCGATACCGCGCTATACAGGTCCAAGCGATCCGGCCGCGACAGGATAACCGCCTTCGGCAAATAAGCGCGTTCAGCGTCTGCCGCGTCTGCCGCGTCTGCCGCGTCCCTTGCCAAAAAGACCACCGACACCTTCTTCCTCTTCCTCAACCACTGCGGCCGTTTCCGTCGTGGAGACAGTCTGGACCTCGCCCGCGGCTATGGTCCGTTCGGTCACGGCCTCATTGAGAGCCGCATCGCTGTACTCGGGCGTGTAGCTCGCTCCCCCGGAGATCTCCGCCCCTCCACTGTGGGCCGCCCCGTGATAATCGTACGCGCTGAGCGACGAAGCCTCCTCGGCTTCGTACCAGTCCTGCGCGAAAGCGAGAACCGCCACGAAGGATAAGACAAGCGCTATGCAGCTGATAAGAACCGTCACGATGGATAAAATGGGCGCGGCGCCGCTTGTGGATTTGATGTTCATTTTCATCCCCCCCTTTTTTGTTTTCGGCCATCCGGCCTCTTAAAACATCAGACTGACCCGCGTGTATACATACTGCGACGTGTCCCTTGTTTCTGACGGGTATGCCGCCCCCGGGAAGAAAAGCCCGTACCTGCAGGCAAGGCGTAAATTGCCGGATACCCTCCAGTGCGCGAAGAAGTCAACCTCCTGGCCTATATCTGCACTTTGCCGGTTAGTAGCGTCGACATCGTATATCCCGCCTCCCGTCTTGTCTTTCCTGTAAATGTAATATTTCGACCCGAGGGCAACGTTTTTTCCGAGCCACGGGACGGCCTCAAAAGGCATGCAACTGGCCGCGACCTTATAGACAAACATGTTCGAAAGCCGCGGCGCGAGGGCGTACCCCCCGCTGAACACGCCGAAATACAAAAAATTAGTATCCTTGCCGTTCGTGTTGCCGCCTCTGGTGCAGGTCACGTGGGTCCTGTCGCCGTCTCCCGAACCATAGGCGATCTCCCCTTCTATCGTGGGGCACCCGTAACAGTCAAACCGGCGTTTAAGGCCCGCGTCGAAGGCCCAGGCGTCCACCTTGTTCTGCGTCTGCTCATCCGCCAGGGCATCGGTATAGCTCTTGCCGTATTCTTTTATGACTTCGCCCCAGACTGAATACCCGTCCTTGCGCCCGGAAATCCCCGCGCCCAGATAATGTGAATGGTACCTATAATTCTTGCCGGGGACTTCCGGCTCCGCCCGCGAGAGGTCCCTCTGGATGAGCCCGTACGCGTATAATGCCGCGTAGGGGATAAACACGGCCCCTTCGGCGGCGTAAAACTGCCTGTCGCCGTGGTCCCTGTAACCGGGCATGCGGTAATCTATGTTGTTTTCATACTCTTTCGTCTTTGACGCGAACGCCTTGAACCCCACCTTCCCGCCCGGGGCGCTCTGCAGCTTGATCCCGTCGTGGACATTGCTGTAAGTTATGCCTTTGCCGATAGAGAGATACTGCCTCCCCACGCTCACGGACACGGGGAGATCAATAACCCGCCTGAGGTCGAGAATGCCGTACAGCGCGTCCACCGCCGGGCCTTCGTAATCATTGCCTATGCCCGTATAATCGCTGCTCACATTGGGCCGCCAGATGAAATAATTTTTCACCCTGCCATAGGCCATGAGCGCCCGGTAGAAGGTCGCCTTCAGCCATATCCTGGTGTCCACGATATACGCGTCCTTCACCCAGTCCTCGGTATCGCGGTCGTTATCGATATTCTTGTAATTCCTGTACGAGGAAAACACCCACGCGCCGCCGTCGATCACGACGTCCTTGACTTCCTTTTCTTCCTTTTCGGTCACCCTGAGCTCACGCGCCTCCTCGTCCCTGATCTGCCTTTCCTGCTCGTCTATTACCTTCGCGGGAGCGTCCTGTGCCGGCGAGGCGGGGATATCCGTAAAGAAAAGGCATACAGATATGCCTGAAATAAATGCGATTTTGGATACACGCTTCAGTTTCATATGGTATACTTTTTACGTCAACGTGTCACGCACGTTAATATTAATTTATAACAAGGATACATTATGACCGCCGCCATTGCAACCTTCCTCAGAAGGCCCGTAGTCAAAAGTCTGATCATAACGCTCGTGGTATGCGCGGCCTACATGGGGCCTGTCTCGGATCTCAAGTTCGTTAAAATAGCGCGCCTCAAGATGCTGGATACGCTTTTTTCGCTCCAGCACAAATTGGAACCCCCGAGCGAAGCCCTTGATGAAACGGTCATCATATCACTCGATGACGAGTCTTTCAGAGAGACCGGGCTGCGCTGGCCCTGGCCGCGCGGCGTCATAGCGGGCCTGGTAAATAAGATATCGGCGCATGAGCCCGCCCTTATCTGCATCGACCTGGTATTTGCCGGCGAAAGCGTCGACGAAAGACAGGACTTCATCCTTTCCAAAGCCATGAAGGACGCCGGTAACGTTTTTACCGCCGCCTATTTCGGGAGCGACGGCAGATACACCGTGCCGCATGAGCCTATCGCCCGCGGCGCGAGATCGTTCGGATTCATCAACAAGCCGCGGGATGCCGACAACACGGTGAGGCGCATGAGGCCTTTCATGGTCTCAACAAAAGGGGACATCATCGATTATCCTTTGTCCGCGAAAGTAGCCGCGTATTATCGCGGCATGAAAGTAGAAGATGCCGTTCGCGCCATGCCGCTTTTAAAAGATAAGACGGCATACGTACGCTTTTTCGCGAAAAAGAAGGAATTTGATTACGTTCCGGCCTGGAAAGTGCTTGAGGGTAAGACAGCGCCGGGTCAATTGAAAGGAAAGATGGTCTTCGTGGGCCCCACCGCCGAACTGTTCCATGATGTATATCAGACGCCGCTGGGCCTCATGTCCGGGGTATGCATAGTCGTTAACGAAACGCTTACACTGCTAACAAACAGATTCTACCGCTACGCGGGTGGCAGCATGGATTTCCTCATTTTGCTGGCGTTCGTATTCATAGCCGTGCTCTGCGGCCTCAGGCTGCCGGTTCTCTCCGGAATTGTCATAAGCCTGTCCGAGGTCGTATCGTTCTACCTGCTTGCCTTTATGTGTTTTTTAAAGGGCATCATCCTGGATCCCTTCGGCGCGATCTTTCTTGTGGCGGCGCTATCGCTGTTTTTATACAGCAGCAGGTACATCATGGTCATCGCGGAAAATATAATGCTCAGGAAAGAATCGGTTACGGATGGGTTAACGCAGCTGTACGTTTACAGGTACTTTGAACTGGCGCTTAAGGTAGGCCTAAAAAAAGCTCTAGTAGGAAACAAGCCCATTACACTGGAATTACTCGATATCGATTTTTTCAAGAAGGTCAACGATACCTACGGCCACGAATTCGGGAACACGGTTTTGAAGGTGGTCGCCGGGATCATAAAGGATAACTCCAGGGGCAAAGATACGGTGGCGCGCTACGGGGGGGAGGAGTTCTGCATCGTGATGCCCGGGACAAAACGCGACAACGCCCTCGTGCACGCCGAACGCATACGGGACAAGGTCAAACAGGCAAAGTTTACGGCGCCCAACGGGGAAGCCGTCTCCGTTACGATAAGCATAGGCATCGCCTCAACGGAAGATCACGCCCCCGAAAGCCATCTGGACCTTATACACGCGGCCGACACCGCGCTGTACAGATCCAAGCAATCCGGGCG
>JAUWWB010000016.1 GCA_030617085.1 Candidatus Omnitrophota bacterium | reverse complement strand
CGTCATTGCGAGCGAAGCGAAGCAATCTCGGCCCGGATAACGCGCCCATATTACGAACAATTCTGCGTTTTGATATTTAATATTTGATATTTGATTTATGATAGGAGGAATGGCATGAAACAATACGCGGTTATCGGTTTGGGACGGTTCGGCTCCAGCGTGGCGAGAACGCTTGCCGAAAAGGGACAGCAGGTCATCGCCATAGATAAGAACGAGGACCTGGTCCATGACATAATGGACAACGTGACCAAGGCGGTGTGCCTTGACGCCACCGACGAAAAAGCCGCAAGGTCAGTGGGCTTGCAGAATGTCGATGTCGCCATATGCGGTATCGGAACGGATGTGGAATCCAGCATCCTCATAACCCTCCTTTTGAAGGATCTCGGCGTCCCCGCGATAATATGCAAAGGAGAAAGTCCGGCGCACAAGAAGGTGCTCGAGAAGATCGGGGCGACGAAAGTGATCCTTCCGGAAAAAGACACGGGACGGAGGATCGCCGAGACGCTTATTTCAGTATCGGAAACGGTGCTGGACCATATCGGCCTCTCCGGCGGGGCGAGCATTATCGAGATCCTCGCTCCCAGGGAATTTGTCGGGCAGAGCCTGAGGGAACTGGATATAAGGGCAAAATACGGCGTGAACGTCATCGCCATAAAGAAGAAGACCAGGGTCGTCAGGAACGGCGAGGAACAGGAAGAGGAGAAGATCAACGTCACTCCGCAGGCCGACTATGTCGTGGCCAAGGAGGACATTCTCGTCGCTTTCGGCGAGAACGAGAAGATAGAACTCCTTAAAAAAATACAGTCCGAGACCTGAGACGCGGATTTTTTTGAAACCGGGGGAACGGGATGGATGTTTTAAAGAGGCTTGACGAGATAAAGAGTGATTTTGAGGAGGAGCTCACCCACTGCCGGGATGCGGGGGATTTGGAAGCTGTGAGGGTTAAATATGTCGGACGCAAGGGCGAGCTGACGGGGATCCTCCGTTCCCTTTCGGGGCTCTCCCCGGAGGAAAAACGCGAAGCCGGGAAAAGGGCAAACGTCTTGAAAAACGAATTTGCCGGCAGCCTGGCGGAGATCAAGGAACGGCTGAAATCCGAGCGGGCCCGGGAGAAGGAAGGCGGGCTCGACGTGACGCTTCCCGGGATAAGGCACAGGATGGGGACGGTCCATCCGCTGACCCGGACGATGGCGCGGATAAACGAGATCTTTGTCTCCCTGGGATTCAGGATAGCGGAAGGCCCGGAAATAGAATCGGAATTCTATAACTTCGAAGCGTTGAACATACCACTGGACCATCCTTCACGCGATGCGTTTGACACGTTTTACATAGACAGGGAGTACCTGCTCAGAAGCCATACATCCAATGTCCAGGTCCATGTAATGCAGAGACAGTCTCCCCCCGTCCAGGTCATCATGCCCGGGAGGGTGTACAGGCCGGACGCGGTCGACGCGACGCATTCTTTCATGTTCCACCAGGTCGAGGGCCTGCTGGTGGACGAGGACGTGAAGTTCTCCGATCTGAAGGGAGTGCTTTCCGTGTTCTGCAAGAGCATGTTCGGGGAGGACATCAAGATGAGGCTGCGGCCGCACTTTTTTCCTTTTACCGAGCCGAGCGCTGAAGTCGACATCTCCTGCATTATATGTAAAGGGGAGGGGTGCAGGGTGTGTTCCGGCAACGGGTGGCTGGAGATCCTCGGCGCGGGAATGGTAAACCCGAAGGTCTTCGAAGCGGTAGGATACGATCCGGAAAAGTACACGGGCTTCGCTTTCGGCATGGGCGTGGAAAGGATAGCCATGCTGCTATACGGCATCGATGATATCCGCCTGTTCTACGAGAACGACGTGCGCTTTCTGGAGCAGTTTATTTAGTTCGGAGTGATTTTAGTTCGGAGTTCGGAGTTCGGAGTTCGGAGTGATAGCCCCCGATCGTCATTCTGAGCGAAGCGAAGAATCTCTGCCCCGTCGTTTTCAGAGGGGTATACGCATGAGATCCTTCGCTTTGCTCAGGATGACAATGGGGATCAGTTCGGAGTTCGGAGTCGAAACGAATAATTTTGCATTTTGATATGTCATTTTAATATTTGATTTAATTATCCGGGGTTTTGCCATGAAGCTTAGTTATGAATGGTTGAAGGAATATGTCGATATAGACGTGAGCGGGGAGGAGCTTGCTCATGGGCTTACGATGGCCGGGACGGAGGTGGGGGCGATAGAGGATGTCGACGGCGACAGGGTCATGGACCTTGAGATAACCTCCAACAGGCCGGACTGCCTGAATATCATAGGGCTTGCCAGGGAAGCTTCCGCGGTGTTCGATAAGGACCTCCGTTTGCCGGAGATGAAGATCCCCGAAAGGGCCCTCGGGGAAAAAGGGCCCCCGATCAAGTGCCTCGTACAAAACAGGAAACTCTGCCCCCGCTATACCGCCAGGGTCATTACGGATGTCCACATCAAGGAAGCAAGCGAGCGGATAGAAAGGCGGATACTCGCTCTGGGGCTGCGCGCCGTTAACAACGTCGTGGACGTGACGAATTTCTGTCTCATGGAAACGGGGCAGCCGCTGCATGCCTTCGACCTTGACAGGATAAGGGGCGGAAAGGTCATCGTGCGCGAAGCCGCCAGGGGCGAAAAACTGGTCACCATCGACGGCGTGGAAAGGGAGCTTGAGCCCGGCATGCCGGTCATCGCCGACGCCGCCGGCCCCATAGCCATAGCGGGTGTGATGGGAGGCAAGACAACGGAGGTCACCGGAAGCACGAAAAACATATTGCTTGAAAGCGCCTACTTCGACCCCATTTCCATAAGGAGGGCGGCCCGGGCGCTCGGCCTTTCAAGCGATTCCAGCTACCGTTTTGAACGCGGAGCGGACAAGGGCATGACGCTCGCCGCTTCCGACAGGGCGGCAAGGCTTATTTACGAGGAAGCCGGGGGGAAGATATGCGAGCTTTATGATGTCGGGGTTCTCGCCCCGGAAGAGGTATCGATAGAATTTGATACCGGAAAAGCCGAAAACCTACTCGGCATATCACTGGAACCGGAAAAGGTGAAGCGCATATTCCGGAGGCTCGGCATGACGGTCTCCGGGGAAAAGGGCGCTAAAATGGTCGTCGGTGTTCCGTCTTTCCGGGAGGACATCAGGAAAGAGGTGGACCTGATCGAAGAGGTCGCGAGGATACACGGGTACGATAACATCCCCGCGACGATCACGAGGTTCGTCCCACAGGTGAAAAGGAAAGAGCGCTCACGCAGGGTAGAAGAAAAACTGCGGGAGATGCTTCCCGCTCTGGGGCTTAACGAGATCATGGCGTACAGCCTGATAAGCGAAGCCGCGGTCAAAAGGTTCGCGGCCATCACCGCCTATCCCGTCGCGCTCAGGAACCCGCTGTCGGAAGACCAGAAGATACTCACCCCCCAGCTTTTGGACGGCATGCTCCGGGCGGTATCGTGGAACATCAACAGGAAGAACACGGACCTCGGTCTTTTTGAGGTAGGGAAGATCTATTCCCGCGTGCGGGGCGCCTTTCTGGAGGTCCCGGCGGTATGCGTCGGGCTGACCGGGGATCTGCGGAAGAACTGGCAGGAAGGGCGGCGGCCCGCTAACCTTTACGACCTTAAGGGGATCGTGGAGACCGTGCTGCGGGGACTGAAGCTTTCGGCGGTCTTCCGCGAGGCACCGGTTGAGGGCCTGGCAAATTGCGCCGGAATATTTCTTCCGGGCGGGAAAGAGAGTATCGGCTTTTTAGGGGAAGCGTCCTCCCGGCTTTTAAGTGAGTACGGCATTTCACAACCCGTGTATATCTGTCAGGTCAAGCTGGACGCGATAATGGAGAACGCGGTTCTGGAAAACCGGTACCTTTCCGTTTCCAGGTTCCCCACATCCGTAAGGGATGTCTCCATCCTTTGCGACCGGTCCCTTTCCGCGGGAGAGATCCGCGCCGTGATCGAGGAGACCGGGGAGGAAATAATCCGGGGGATCGACCTGCTGGATGTCTACGAGGGCGAGCGGATCCCGGGGGGGAAGAAAAGCCTCACCTACAGCATAGAATACGGATTGGAGAGTCGCACCCTGACCGACGAGGAAATAGAAGCCATTCATTCAAGGGTCAAAGACGGGCTTGTCAAAGAGCTGAAGGTCTCGTTCAGGTGAGCGGTGACTTCCGGCGCATTTTCCCTTGAGCTGGCACGCCGGGAGTGATATAATAGAAGTGTAAGAGGGGTTTAGTCTGTCGGGTTCGTGTTTCGGATTTTGAGAATTAAGCCAATACATAGACATAGGGAGCCTAACTCTGGCTTTCTCTCGGGATCGCCAGGAGGGCGCCCACCTGGGATGACCAGGCTAATAATTCTCGGTCCGAACACGGCTTGGCGGATAGAGGTCGGATGAAAGTCCGGCCTCATTTTTTTATACCCGGTGCGACATTTCAGGCGGTGGGAGAAGCACTATGGACCTGTTTGAAGAAAAGACGAATGAAGGGAAGGCGCCGCCTCTGGCGGTGCGGATGTGCCCGGGGACGCTTGAAGATTTTTACGGGCAGGAGCACATCGTTGGCGAAGGGAAACTCCTGCGCAGGGCGATCGAAGCGGACCGGCTGAGTTCGGTGATATTTTACGGGCCGCCCGGCTCCGGGAAGACGGCCCTGGCGATGGTGATATCGAAGAAGACGGACGCGCGTTTTGTGAGGAAAAACGCGGTCTCCAGCAACGTAGCCGAGATCAGAAAGATCACGGATTCCGCGAAAAAGCAGAAAAGCTTCAATGGGCGGAAGACCATTCTCCTCCTGGACGAGATCCACCGGTTCAATAAGGCCCAGCAGGATGTCCTTCTTCCGGAAGTGGAAGAGGGGAACGTCATCCTGATCGGCACGACCACCGAGAACCCGTTTTTTACCGTCAACTCCGCACTTTTATCGAGAAGCCAGATCTTCGAGTTCAAGCCGCTGGCGGAAGAGGAGGTCCTCGCGCTGCTGAGACAAGCGCTCGGGGACCGCTCGCGGGGCATCGGCATGCTGAAAGGCCGCGTGGAAGAAAGCGCGCTAAGCCACCTGGCGAAGATCTCCGACGGCGACGCGCGAAAAGCGCTGAACGCGCTGGAGCTGGCCGTTCTTACCACCGAAGCCGGGGAAGACGGCACCGTCCGCGTAACGCTGAAAGAGGCGGAGGAGTCGATACAGAAAAAGGCCATAGTGTACGATGCCGACGGCGACGCGCATTACGACGCGGCGAGTGCATATATAAAAAGCATGCGGGGGTCTGATCCGGACGCGGCGCTTTACTGGCTGGCCAGGATGATCGCCGCGGGAGAGGACGGGCGCTTTATCGCCAGGCGCCTGGTGATCTGCGCCGCTGAAGACGTGGGCAACGCCGATCCCCTGGCGCTGGTCGTGGCGAACGCGGCCATGCAGGTGGCGGATTTCGTCGGGTTCCCGGAGGCGAAGATACCGCTGGCGCAGGCAACGACCTACATCGCCTGCGCGCCAAAAAGCAACGCGGCGTACATGGCCATAGAAAAAGCCATGAAGGATATAGAGAACGAGAGGACCCAGGAGGTGCCCGACCACCTGAAAGACGCCAACTATCCCGGCGCCAAAAAACTGGGCCGCGGCGAGGGGTATAAATATGCGCATTCCTACAAAGGGCATTACGTGGAACAGGATTACATGAGAAACAAAAAGACATACTATGTCCCGACGGACATAGGATTCGAGAAGAAGATAAGAGAGCGGATGAGCATGCGGGGAAAAGAGGCAGGGATAAGAGGGGAGCCATGAACAAGAAAGCTATAGCTTTGATCTCCGGTGGGTTGGACAGTCTTCTTGCTGCAAGAGTTGTGATGGAGCAGGGGGTGGATGTCGTTGGGGTGGCGTTTGTCATGCCGTTCGCTTCGCGTAACGTTCGCAGGTTCAAGGAGTATGTGCGCGAGGCCGCCGCGGATGCCGGCATCCCCGTCAGGTTCGTGGACATCTCGAAGGAGTTTTTAGAAGTATTGAAAGCACCCCGCCACGGTTACGGGGCCAACCTCAACCCGTGTATAGACTGCAAGATACTGATGCTGAGCCTTGCGAAGAAGATCATGCGCGAGGAGGATGCCGGCTTCGTCATTACCGGGGAAGTTCTCGGGGAGCGGCCGATGTCACAGAGAAGAGACGCGCTGGATGTGATCAGGAAAAGGTCCTCGCTGGAGGGGCTTTTGCTCAGGCCGCTTTCGGCAGGGTTTCTTGAGGAAACCCTGCCGGAGAAAGAAGGGATCATAGACAGGGAAAAGCTGCCGGGCATCAAGGGCCGGTCGCGCAAGGTGCAGCTGGAGCTGGCGGAAAAATACAATATACGCAAGTTTTTCGCGCCCGCCGGCGGCTGCCTGCTGACGGATCCAATTTTTTCAAGGAAGCTGAGGGACCTCATGGACAAGGACAGCTTGAACGACGACGATATCGCCCTTTTGAAATACGGAAGGCATTTCCGCCTTGGCGACGGGACC
The DNA here is from genome assembly GCA_030617085.1 of Candidatus Omnitrophota bacterium. Lineage (GTDB taxonomy): Bacteria > Omnitrophota > Gorgyraeia > Tantalellales > Tantalellaceae > JAUWWB01. The sequence continues at coordinate 4,624 of JAUWWB010000016.1, read as the reverse complement.
AAAGTTGTCGTGGGCCGTAACGAAAAGGAAAACGAAAAGCTGCTGCACCTTAAAAAAGAAAGCGACGTGATGCTGCGGCTGAAAGAGGCTCCCGGGCCGTATGTCCTCGTGAGGGGGAAGCCCGGAGAGGCGAATACGGAAAAGGCCGCGGCCCTGGCTGTGAGCTTTTCCAGGAGCAGGGACTCTGGCGGCGCGGACGTAGAGTTCTGGGCGGATGAAAACGGCAGAAAAAGCCTGCGGGCAAAGGCGATGGGAAGAGACAGGATCGAGGAGTTAAGGGTCTAGCTTCCCGGGATTCGGGTGGCGAGGGACGGCGAGAGAGAATGAAAGAAGAAGGAATAGTAGTACAGGTTGGGGAAGGATTCGCGGTTGTGGAGGTCGGGCCGCGCGAGGAGTGCCACAAATGCGCTTCGTGCGCCGCCGCGCGTCCGCGGCGCCTTACCGTCAGCGGGGAGGACGCGGAAGGCCTTGCCGTGGGAGATCCCGTGGAGGTCGAGATCGCTTGCTCTTCGATGATGCGGGTTTATCTCCTTTTATACGCTGTCCCGCTAGCGGCGTTTGTCGGGGCTGTGTTTGTCCTGCACGCGATTACGCGATCTCCGGTCATAAGCTTTATCGGGGCCCTGGCGGCGACTGTTATCGCTTACATGTGCGTCGGCCTTTGCATGAGGCGGAAAGGCGGGGTTTCGCCTGAAGTCCACGTAATAAAATCAAAAATTAAAAATCAAAATGCAAAATGACATATCAAAATTCAACCCCAAACCCAATGTGGTTTGGGGTTGATATTTAATCTTTGATATTTGATTTAAGTTATCATGAAACCATTTCGGGTATGATATAATAAGATATGCGGGATTTTCTAATACTGCCTGTTTCAAAAAATCTAAAAGGAGGATACAAATGCCGTATGACAGGAGCCTGGATGAAAACTTGTTTTCGAGATCGTGGGAAACCGAGACGGACCGGTTGACCGTGAGCGTTTATTCTTACAACAAGGGGGCGAAGAAGCTGCAGATCACCAGGGAAAGAAGGAACGCCCAGGGTGAACTAGGGTTTGCCAAGCTGGGAAGGATGACCAAAGACGAGGTAAAAGCTGTCCTTCCGCTGATCCAGGAAGCGGTGGATCACATGGATTAGCAGCAGCGCCACAAACCGGAAAGCCACAAGGGGCGCCGGGTGATTTGCCAAAAATATTTTTATGTGATAATATTTTGATAGAAGCGTAAAAAATGTTATCTATCCCGCCGGAGGCGGGTCCGCCGCTGGCGGAAAATATTATACAAGGGGGGGGACATGAGGATAGGGATAATGGCGGCCTGGAACACGACCAGCGGAGTGGCCATGCACGCGGAGCCCGTCGCTAAGGCTTTTATCGAGCTGGGCCACAAGGTGACGGTCTTCACTTTTAATAAGAACGATTGCCACGGGGAAGGTTTCACCGCGAAAGACGAAAGTTACGTGATAAGATGTTTCGGCACGCGGACGCATACCAACGCGCTGGATCCCCGTCCCTTCCTGGAAAACGATTACGATATCCTGCTCATCGAGGACGTGGGGATGCTGCCGGTAGAAAAGCTGATCGATATTTTTCCCGTCCTCAAACATAAGGCGAAAATAATACATGTCGTCCACGAGAACAGGATATGCGAGCACTCGTGGTTTTACAAGCTGGACTGGGACAAGGTGGTCTATTTTGACCACCGGCAGGATTTCATGAAGAAGATCTACCCGGACGCCGAGTATATCCCTTTTCCGTGCTTTCCCTTGAGGAAAGGAAACAAGCAGGCGGCCAAGAAGAGGCTGGGCCTGCCGGCGAACAAGAAGATCATTTACAGCTTCGGCCACCGCGGGTACCATTCCTATTACAGGGACCTTCCTCCCAAGCTGAAAAAGAACTCCGTGCTTCTCCACGTGATCGAGACGGATTACCAGATGCTCGAGGAGCTTACCCCGGCCACCTGGAGGATAGTCAAAAAAAGCGATGTCCTTTCGACCAAAGAGTTCGACGATTACCTGTTTGCCGCGGACGCGATCATCCTTCACAAGTTCCAGAGCCGCGAACACGCCGTCGTCTCATCGACGGTCTATCAGGCGCTGGGTGCCGGGTGTCCCATCTTTGTCCCCAGCCAGTCGGACTTTTTCCATGAATGGAAAACCGAGGTGCTCCATTACAGGGACATCACCGCGCTCAACAAGAAGCTTGTGGACCTGTTCGGCGACAAGAGGCAGCAGAAACAGCTTAGAGATGCCGGCGAAAAGTTTGTAAGGTCCCATTCGCCTGAAGTAATAGCCCAGCAGTTCCTGGACCTGTTCGAAAGGATCCTGTAATAAAGGCGCCGGATCTACAGAATTACCATGAATTACCTCGCCTCACCCCGAGCGTATAAATTACTTCTTATCGCCCCGAGTCCATAAATTACCAACAAATTACCCCAACTCGAATTTCCCCCGCCATTTTACTTGACTTTTTTAGTAAGGTATATTAAAATGCGGTTTTCCGGTGGCCGGGGACATCGGGGGTGTTGACGGTTTCTTTTTTGGAATATTTAACGAGGGAGAGGAAGATGGAAGAACAGGTTAGGGAATGTATTGAGAAGTTGCGGCCGCTTCTTCAGAGGGATGGCGGGGATATCGAGCTCGTATCGGTTGAAGAAGGCGTCGTGAAGGTGAGATTGATGGGGGCCTGCTGCGGCTGTCCGATGAGCCAGATGACGCTCAAGGCCGTGGTCGAAGACACTCTGAAAAAAGAGGTCCCCGGGGTGGAGAGAGTCGAAACCGTATAGGGGGGGCAGGAAGGCAGATATGCGGTTGACCACAAGATCCTCTTATGGAATAAGGGCCCTTATTAACCTGGCGATTGCGCATGGGGGTGAACGCGTCCTTTCCATCAAACACATTTCGCGGAAGGAAGGCATTTCGGGTGTTTACCTGGAGCAGATATTCAACCGGCTCAAGAGGCGGGGGCTCATCAAGAGCATACGCGGCCCCAAAGGCGGATATGTGCTGGCCAAAGATCCCGCCGAGGTCAGCATATACGAAGTGGTAATGGCGCTGGAGGGCGGCGTTTTCCCGGGCAGGTGCGTTTCTCGGAAAGGGGAGAAGAAGATGTGCGAAAAAACCGAAAGGTGCGCCTCTAAAGAGGTGTGGGATGAGGTGGCCATGAAGATAAAAGAGACGCTTGGACGTTTTTCACTCAGGGATCTTGCCAGGCGCACCCTGGAGATGAACTCCCGTGAAAATGAAAAGGAGCGGGCCTGATGAGGAAGGTCTATCTTGACGCCAACGCTACCACGAGGGTGCACCCCGAAGTAATAGAGGCGATGCTCCCGTTTTACGGGGAGAAATACGGCAACGCTTCAAGCGTTCATTCCTTTGGAAGAGAAGTAAAGAGGCATTTCGAACGGGCGCGTGAGCAGGTCGCGGCGCTGATAAACGCCGATTCTCCCGGGGAGATCGTCTTCACCTCAGGCGGGACGGAATCCGACAACCTTGCCGTAAAGGGGGCCGCGTATGCGCTGAAGGACAAGGGGAGGCATATCATAACGTCTTCCGTGGAGCACCCCGCGGTGCTCAATACGTGTAAGTACCTGGAGGAACAAGGATTCCGCGTTACGTACCTGGGGGTTGATGCTTACGGCCTGATAGATCCCGACGAGCTGAAAAGGAACATCACCGGCGACACCATCCTGATAACCGTGATGGCGGCCAACCACGAAACAGGCACGGTCATGCCGGTCGACCGGATTGGCGGGATCGCCTCGGAGCGAGGCGTCGTTTTCCACACCGATGCCGTTCAGATCGCGGGCAAGATGCCTTTCGACGCCCACAAGGCGTCGGCGCAGCTGGTTTCGCTGTCAGCTCATAAGATCTACGGTCCGAATGGCGTCGGCGCGCTGTACGTGAAAAAGGGGACGAAGATGGAACCATGTTTTCACGGCGGACACCAGGAGCACGGAACAAGGCCGGGGACTGAGAATATCCCCGCTATCGCGGGATTCGGCAAGGCCTGCGAGATAGCGGCCGAACAGGGAGAGAGACAGTTTGCCGGAGTAAGGCGCCTCAGGGACATGTTGAAGGCTCGCATCGAGAAAGAAGTGCCCCAGGCGAGGCTCAACGGACATCCCGGGAAATGTCTGCCCAACACGTTGAATATGAGTTTCAAGCACCTCGAGGGCGAATCCATTGTGCTCAGCCTTGACCTGGAAGGCATTGCCGCCTCAACGGGGTCGGCGTGCGCCTCGGGCAGCCTGAAGCCTTCGCATGTTCTGAAGAGCATGGGCGTAGAGCCCATGGCGCTGAACGGGGCCGTAAGATTCTCACTGAGCATGTTCAACACCGAAAGCGACATCGATTACGTAATGGAAAAACTACCGCCCATCATCGCCAGGCTGCGTGAGATGAGCCCGGTTGGGGGGTGGAAGTAGTTCGTAGTTCGTTGTTCGTAGTTCGTAGTGGCTACCCTCGATTGTCATCCTGAGCGAAGCGAAGGATCTCAGCCAGCGCGACACCCCGGAGATCCTTCGCTTCGCTCAGGATGACAGAGGGTTTTTCAGGATGACAGAGGGTTTTTCAGGATGACAGAGGGTTTTGGTTCGGGGTAGCCTAAATCTTGTGTGGTTTTAGG
>JAUWWB010000064.1 GCA_030617085.1 Candidatus Omnitrophota bacterium | reverse complement strand
TCTGAAACCTGAAGTTCTCTTCCAAAAAATCGAACAAAGCGTTCAGCAGGGCCTTGAATTTCATCGTGGGAGCGAGCTTTTTGGTTATCTCGTAAAGGCGCGAGATGCGCCCCAGTTCGTTCTCGACCTTTCTCCCCCTGCGCTCGGTGTTTTCCAGCTCGTCCACCACGCCGTTATATTCGCGTCTCTTGCCCTGAATATTGGATTGATAGTATGATTCGTAAGACATGTAAAGGGATCTTACAAGATAGCTGCCCCCCATGACGGCCCCAAAAAGGATCATCAGAACAAAAATGTCGATCACGTTCAGGACCCCGATCCCATGATATAGCACCAGGAATGCCAGATTAGCGGAAAGAAGCGCCGCTGTCAGGGGCAATTTCATCACGAACGGCGCGGCAATGAACACGAGCGGGATCACGAAAAGCCACAGGTAAGCGTCCCCGCGGGGAAGCATATGGCATATCCAGCTGGTGATCATCAGCAGAATGTTGCAGCCGAACAGGAAGACCGGCTTTACCCTGAACATACCGCGTTTTTCCCTTTCGCTTTAGCCGCGTACAGGCGTCTGTCCGCTTCCCAGATGATATCTCCCCCGAGCCGGGCGTCCTCCGGAAATACCGCGACGCCGACAGAAACCGTAACGGAACACTTTTCCCGCCGGAGCACTACGGGGCTCTTCTGGATCTCGTCCCTGATCTCCTCGGCAAGCCTGGCACCCTCTTCCCTGCCGCAGTTGAGGGCCAGGAACGCGAACTCCTCGCCCCCGTACCTGGCGACTATATCGCCGGCGGACGCTTTCCTTTTCAATACGCGTCCTATGTTCTTAAGGATGGCATCCCCGGAAATGTGGCCGTATTTATCGTTAAAATCCTTGAAATTATCGATATCAAGCATGAACATGGCAAAAGAACCGTTGCTCCGCAGTGCCCTTTTCACCTCTTCCTCCAGGCGTTCCATGAAATACCGGCGCACGTAAAGCCCCGTCAGGCTGTCCCTGATGGCCAGCTCTTCGGTCCGCCGGTACAGCCGCGCGTTCTCAAGCGCCACGGCCGCGAGCTCCCCGATGATGTCCAGAATGCGCAGGTCGTGCTGGGCGAAGGCGGATCCGCGCGTGCTGTCGGCCCTCAATAGTCCCAGGACCTTGCTCTCTACTACCAGCGGCTTGATAATGAGCGATGTCGCGTCGTCTTTCATCGTTTCCTCGTCAATGGAAAACCTGAAATCTTTCCTCACGTCTTTTACAAGAAGGCTTTTCATGTTTTTCAGTGCCCCCCTGCCGAATATGCCGCCGTTTTCCGGAAGAAACGCCTTGCGGCCCTCTCCCTTTGACGTATGGAAGAGGCTGAGGGCCCTGCGCGGCTCGTCCATCATGAAAAACATCACCCTGCCGTTCTCCCTGAAAATATTGAACGTCTCTTTCGATACGATCTTTATGATATCCCCTTCCGAAAGCGACAGGCTCAGGCTGTCCGCTATACCTTTGAGCTTAAGGAGGCTGGATATCTTTTCCCCCATGGCCGAGAACTCGGCCTCCCTGTTCTTCTTGTGGTCACTGACAAGGTTGATGTCCCCCTGGACCTTCTCCATCGTAACAGTGTAATCCTGTCCGGACAGCTGGATCTTCCTGGAAGCGCGATAGCCGATATAGCTGCTCAGGATAAAAGCAAGGATCAGGACGCTGTAATAGTACGGGTTCAGGTCGGTAAGGGGCCTGTAAAGAAAGATCATTGAGACGAAGAAATAGGCCAGGCCGGCGCATACCCCCAGCAGGCTCCAGAAAAGCATGATGACGATACTCATCATGATCATGAGGCTTATAATGATAAGTTCAAGGTGCTGGACGTGGCTTCCCAGGATGGGGACGGTTCTGTCAAGGACGTAAAGCACGCCCATAAAAAGAACAGCGGCAACAGGTATGAGGAGGTTCCTTTTTGTAAAAGGAGTCATGAAAGAGATCATGAAAAAAGCCTATCGCCAGTTTGTTCACACGGATTATCACGGATGATCCGTGTTATATGATAGTTTTTTCGGTCGATTTATCGAAAAAGTGGATCTTGCTCATGTCAAAAACGACATCCATATCCTGGTTTATCCTCGGATTGGCGTCGCCCGAAACCCTGGCAACGATGAGGTGCTTGCCGGTATTCAGGAAAATGTACACCTCTGACCCAAGATGCTCGACCACTTCGCATGTCATCGTGACGATGTTTTCCGGAGGCGCTTCCGAGACGAAAAGCTTGTCGTAGATGTCTTCGCTTCTCACGCCGAGGATCACCCATTTGTCGACATAGTCCTCAAGCGTGTCGAACATCTCTTCCACTATTTTTATGCGGAAAATGCCCTCGTCGAAGTATAATTTGCCTTCCTTCCTGATGATCTTGCCGTCCAGGAAGTTCATTGGAGGGGCGCCGATGAAGCTGGCGACGAACTTGTTGACAGGCGAGTTGTATACGTTTGTCGGGGCGTCTACCTGCTGGACAATGCCGTCTTTCACGACGGCTATCCTGTCCCCCAGCGTCATGGCCTCGGTCTGGTCGTGCGTAACGTAGACCATCGTGGACTGGAGCCGGATATGCAGGCGGTGCAGCTCGGTCCTCATCTGCACCCTGAGCTTGGCGTCGAGGTTGCTCAATGGCTCGTCAAAAAGAAAGGCCGTGGGTTTGCGGACGATCGCTCTTCCGACGGCAACCCGCTGGCGCTGGCCCCCGGAAAGCTCTTTGGGTTTCCTGTGAAGCAGCTTTTCCAGCCCCAGTATGCCGGCAGCGTCTTTCACTCTCGACTCTATCTCCGACTTGGGATATTTTTTTAACTTCAGGCCGAAAGCCATGTTCTCATATACGGACATGTGCGGGTAAAGCGCGTAATTCTGGAACACCATGGCTATGTCCCTGTCCTTGGGCGGAACATTGTTGACCCGCCTGTCGCCGATGAAGATATCGCCCTCGGTAGCGACTTCCAGCCCAGCTATCAGCCTGAGCATTGTCGACTTCCCGCACCCGGAAGGCCCCACAAGGACAACAAACTCCTTGTCCTTAACATCAAGCGTCACATTGTCAACGGCGACCACGCCGCCGGGAAAGACCTTGACCACATTCTTCAAACCAACCTGTGCCATTTCACCACCTTTGAGATGTATAAGCTGCTAATTTAAGATTTATATGTATCTATATAATACCCCCGCCAATATCCAAATGTCAATCACTTTCACCGCGCCCCGCTCACCCCAAATACCCCATCAGCTTCGAAAGCGTATCCTTCAGGTCCTTCCTGTGGACGATCATGTCTATGAGGCCGTGTTCCAGCAAGAATTCGGAGCTCTGAAAATCTTCCGGAAGCTCCTGCTTTATGGTCTGCTGGATGACGCGGGGTCCGGTGAAGCCGATAAGCGCCCTAGGTTCGGCTATGATCACGTCGCCGAGAGAAGCGAAACTGGCCATTACCCCGGCCATGGTCGGATTGGTAAGCACCGAGATGAACAGCCCGCCGTTTTTGTTTAGCCTGCCAAGCGCGGCGCTGGTCTTGGCCATCTGCATGAGCGAAAGCATGCCTTCGTACATCCTCGCGCCCCCGCCGGAGCCGGAAACGATCACCAGGGGGATCTTCTCCCTGTCGGCGTGTTCGATGAGCCGCGTGATCTTCTCCCCGACCACGGAGCCCATCGACCCCATTATGAAGCGGGAATCGGTCGCGCCGATGGCAACGCGCCCGGCGTTTATACACCCTTCCCCGACGATAGCCGCCTCTTTCAGGCCGGTCGCCTTCTGGTCTCTTTTTATCTTGTTCGGATAGTCGCTCGGGCCTTTGAACCTTAAAGGGTCCCTGCTTGCCATGTTCTTGTACATTTCACGGAACGAGCCCGCGTCGAGGAGCGATTCTATCCTCTCATAGGCGCTTAACCTGAAATGGTGGTCACATTTCTGGCAGACCTTGAAGTTGTCGCTAAGGGTCTTGTTATAAAGCAGCTGTCCGCACTCAGGGCACTTGGTCCACAGCCCCCGCGGTATCTCTTTCTTCCTGGCTCTTCCGAATATGGGTTTTTTGGGGAAAAAGACCATGGTCGCCTCTTTGCAAGTTAAAGGTAAAGGGCAGGCACAGGGGCCTGCCCCTACATTTTTCTACGAACTCCGAACTAACTATCGGCAAACTTATGCACCACCAGCCCCGTGAGGAGCTTGGGGTAGAAGTATGTGGACTTTTGCGGCATCATCTCGCCGAGTTCGGCCACGGCCTTGAGCTGTTCCACCCGGGTCGGGTTCAGAAAGAACGCTGCTTCGCACCTGCCGCTGCGCACCAGGGCCTCGCCTTCTTCCGGCTCTCTGACATAGATGATATTGCCCTCGGCGCTGCTGATCGACAGGATCTTGTCGAACACGGCTGAATGGAGCACGCTTACGTCAAGCTGTTTCCATGCCTCGGCCCTGTCTTCAGTGATAAGTCCCCGAAGCGCTCCCTTGTTCCCGGGCTTCATGAAAAAATAATTTTTCCCGTCAAAAAAACCGGAGACGTGGTCCTCCGCGATCGCTTCCTCAAGCCGCTCCATGAGCTGGGAAAGGCCGCCGCATTCTGTAACGTCAAAATATTCGCGCAGCTTGCTCACGGCCACGCCATCTTCCGCCCCGGGCATCGCCTTTATGACCCTGTGTGTAGCCATGACCGTCAGGTTGTCGGGTTCCGTCAGGTCGGCGAAATACGTCATGACATGATCGGCCCTTCCGTCGTACCCGGCCTCCTGCCTCCGCAGGTCCCTGTAGGTCCTGGCGACCTCGTACCTGTGATGGCCGTCGGCTATGAACACTTTCTTTGCGCCCAACACTGAGACGATCTTCTTTACGGAAACTTCGTCCAAAAGGCGCCAGAGCTTGTGACGCTGGCCGTTTATCTCGAAGTCGATAACCGGATCTGACGCGGAGGAGGCGTCCTCCAGCGTCCGCTTGATCGTCCCGTCCGTATCGTCGTATAACGTGAATATCGGGCTGAGGTTGCTTTCGACCTGTTTTATCAGGTTCAACCTGTCCTCTTTGGGCCTGGCGAGCGTATTTTCATGGGGCACCGCAGCGTCTTTTCCCGGATCGCCTATCTTCATGAGCCCTATAAAGCCGATCCTGCACCGCTTTTTCCCCTTATGGTCATATTCCTGCGAATAGACATAAAGAGATTCCGCCTCATCCCTTACCAGCACTCCCGAGTGCTGCCACCTGTCAAAATACTCTCTGGCGCGCGTGTACTTGTTGCTTTTCTCATCGTCTTCCGCTAAGGCTTTTCCCAGTATGAGCCGTATTATATTGTGCTCATTTCGTTCATACAGCTCATCCCTCATCCGGTCGGATATGACGTCATACGGCGGCGCCACGACGCCCGAATAGTCTCCGCCGATCTTATCCTTGCCGTACAATAACCCTTTGAACGGTTTTATTTCTGCCATAATAAAACAACTTCCCCAAAATTATGCCGAAGGCCAGTCCCGCGATATTGGCGGCAGCGTCATGCAGGTTCGCGTCCCTGCCGGGAACGAACCGCTGCGCCAGTTCCATTAAAATACCATATCCCCCGCCCAATATCAACGTAAATAGAGAGCTTTTCGCGAAAGGAAGGCTACCGGCGTGGCGGAAACTCCGCACCATCAACAGCGACAGGACGGCATACTCGATGAAATGGGATATCTTGTCGAAGTGCTTTACCGTAAAGACCGACTGCCCACTGAGAGGCAGGAGCGAAAGAGCGAGGATCACGGACGCCCACACGATAGGGAAGACCCACGCGAAGACGTGTCTATGATATGTTATCCTGTTATCCATGTTATTCGGCGCACGGGCAGTTGTCGGATCTTTCACACGCGGACGGTTTCTTCGCGGACGTATCCCCGCATTTTGGACCTGAGCTCTTATAATCGGTCTGGTAGAACCCGCTCCCCTTGAAGATTATCCCCGCGCCCGCGCCGATCAGGCGCTTCACCGCGCCTTCACATTTCGGGCAGCCCTTCAGGGAATCCTCGGTTATGCTCTGAAACCGCTCAAACTCATACCCGCAACTTTCACATCTGTAATCATATGTCGGCATTGCTCGCCTCCTCTATCTACCATCCACTACCTAAACATCTTCTTCACCTTATCCACAAGCCTTCCACCTTCCGTCTTCTGGCCCAGGGTGGCTTCGAACTCTTTTAATAGATCCTTCTGATGCGCGTCAAGGCTTTTCGGGATCTCGACGCTGGTCCTGACCAGCTGATCTCCCC
>JAUWWB010000010.1 GCA_030617085.1 Candidatus Omnitrophota bacterium | reverse complement strand
TTCTCCTCGACGGTGAGCTTCCGGAAAATAGACGGCTCCTGGGAAAGATAACCTATCCCCGAACGGGCCCTCTGGTGTATGGACAGCTTTGTTATGTCTTTCCTGTCGAAAATAACATGCCCCCTGTCCGGCTTAATGATGCCGGTGACCATGTAAAACGTCGTCGTCTTACCGGCGCCGTTCGGCCCCAAAAGCCCCACGACCTCCCCGCGCCTCACGTTAATGCTGACCCCATTGACGACGCTCCTCCCGCCATACTGCTTCACCAGTTCTCTGGTTTCTAGTAGATGCATGCCTTTGCCTTTCTACGCCTTTAGACCACCGCACATATTTGCGGGACAGGAATGTCCCGCCTATTCGGAGAAAGGCAACCGCTCCGAACTCCGAACTACGAACCAGTACTCAACCCCTCCACTTCCTCCGGGTCGATGACCACCCTCGGGTTGCCCGAAAGGCGGGCGCTTTTGGTGGTGTCCGTGTACACCGCCTTGTCGCTTATCGTATAGCTCTTGTCCCGTTTGATCCTTACGTTGCCTTCGGCGGTGACCTGCGCCAGCTTCCGGGTTTCAGGGTTAAACTCTGCCGTCAGTTTATCCGCGAACAGCCTGCCGCCTGAGTCCACCACCCTGACATTGCCGTAAAAGACCGCCACATTGCCGTTATAGTCCACTTCGAGCGGGCCATCGCAATTCACTTTGGTATGCGGCTCCATTACGACCATGACATTTTCCTTCAACATGGCCGTTCTCGCCTCGGAATTGGCCATACCGCCTTTTCCCACGGCGCTCATCCCTTCACGGGTAATGCTCACGACGGCATCGGTGGAGATCTCTTTGGTCACCTGCGACCATCTGGCCCGGTCCGTTTTCAGGATGGAGCCGTCATCGGAAACGACTTCCACGTTGCCGATAAGCTCGACTTCCCCCTTGTCTTTCCGGTAGATCCCCGCGTCGCATGTGAGGTTCACGACAGCGTCCTCCCCGTATGCCACCGCCTCCAGGTCGATTAGATGGATCTCGCCCCCCTTCATCTCCGCTGACCTGCCCGCAAGGCGCCACCGCTTGACGCCTTTCGAACTGCTCCCGTCTATGGTGAACGACAAAACCCTCTGCCCCACGCCGCGGGCGAAGCCCCCACGTTTTGTTTCACAAAGTGAAACAGTGGGGGAACCGGCTCTCCCGTTCCAACCACCCCGCGCGGCGACCAAAGCGCCCGCCAGGGCAAGGACTATGACGACCCAGATGACACTTCTTCGCAAGGTTGCCTCCTGTTATCGCTTAGTTTTAATTCAGTAGTAATTTATAGTAATTTGTTGTAATTCATAATAATTTGTAGTAATTCGGTGTGGCTGAATCGGATATTATTTGGAAAACAATCAATTACCATTAATTACAACAAATTACCATCAATTACTATAAATTACAACCGCCTCCGGCCCCCTCACTGATTCCTGGTCTTCCACCTCCGGTGCAACCAGACCCACTGCTCGGGATATTCCCTGACGTATCTTTCAAGCACCCCGGTCCACTCGCCGGTGTAGCGTTTGACCTCTTCCTCCCCGCTTTTCGCCGCGGACACATCTATCGGTCTTTCAAGAATGATCTTGTGCGTGTTATCCGGCTTCCTGATGACAAAGGCGGGGACGATCTTCGTCTTCGCGGCCATTGCCAGTTTCACCGGCGCCGTCGGAGTGTATGCGGGCCTGCCGAAAAAGTCCACGAAAACCCCGTCCACGCTGTCAACATCCTGGTCCGCCAGGACACCCAGGACCTCACCGTTTCTCAGGACCCTTAGCATCTTTTTCGGCGAATCGTCGCGGTATATCCCGTTAACCCCGAACCGGTGCCGCATGTCCGCGACAAACTTGTCGTACTTGTGGAAATATATCCTCCGGACGATCGCGTCCCCTTCATAACCCCTGTGCCTGAGATACATCCCCAGCAGTTCCCAGTTACCAAAATGAAATCCAAGGACAATAGCGCCTTTTCCCCCGGAAAGGGCCTCGTCCAGGTGCTGACCGCCCTCAAACTCCGTCACGACTTCGCCCAGCCTCTCCGGATCGAGCGAGGCAAGCTTTATCCATTCAGCCCCGTTCTTTGCCAGGTTCTCAAAGACGCATTCGGCGATCCGGACATTGGAATCGTGGTCACTGCTGAAAACGGCATCTAAATTCGCTACGGCTATCTCACGGTACTTCCGAAGCAGCCGGAAAGCCCTTTTCCCCAAAAAACCGGCCGCCGCCAGACTTATCTTTAACGGGATCAGGTTCAGAAGAAAAAACGCAATTCTTACTAAACAGTAGATGTAGTATCTTCGGGTTTTGATCTTCATTAACCGCCACCATTGTCATCCTGAGCCTCCCTCTGTCATCCTGAGCGAAGCGAAGGATCTAATACGTATCACCTTGAGACAAGCACTGTACTCGAGGCAGAGATTCTTCGCTTCGCCTTCGGCTTCGCTCAGAATGACAGGGGGTCGCTCAGGATGACAAACCGCGACAACCCACAACCTGCCCCAAGAATTCGCTCCCTCGTTCAGGACAAGACCCCTAACCCCTGCTCTTAATCTCCGCCTCAACGGTAGTAGTGATCCCTCCGCGGGTGTTGAAGACACCTTTCAACTTCATCCACCGGGGTTTACAACTTTTTGCCAGGTCGTCGAGCATGCGGTTAACGGCATGCTCGTGGAAAACGCCGATGTCCCTGTAGGCCGTCATGTATTCCTTGAACGACTTCAGCTCGATACACCACTTGCCGGGCGAATACTCCACGAAAAGATGCGCGAAATCCGGAAGCCCCGTCCTGGGGCATATGCAGGTGAATTCGGGAGTATCAAATCGCACCACATACTCCTTATCCGGATACTTGTTCTCCCAAACGTCTATTTTCGGAAGTTCCAATTCCCGTATTTTCTCCTGCAACCCTTCGTAATCGATCTTCTCGTTCATTCTTCCTCACCCTAAACCCTAACACCTACCCCGAACCACGTTGGGTTCGGGGTAGCCCTAAACCCTATGTGGTTTAGGGCTAAAACCTGAAGTCATCACTTTATTCCCAAACACTTATGCACCTGCCCCAATATCATCACTTCCTGCCCGGTCTCTTTCTTGAGGTACTCCTTGAAGTAAGTGAGCATCTCCTCGTCCGGCGCTTCCATTGAACTGTTGACGGGGGTTACCGGCTGCAGCACGACTGCGAATTTTGCCTTTACACCCGCTATTATCCGGCTCATCTCCTTTATGTCATCGATAGAAGTGGAATCGGTGATAACGGCTTTTACTATCAGCTCTTTACGGGAAGCTGTTTTTATGAACTCCTCATGCGCCCCCCAGAGATCACCCTGATCTCCCGTCGAAGACGGAAGCTTGAGGTCCATGGCTATGATATCCACATGGTCGATCACGTCATCAAGCTCATCCGGCAGCGTACCGTTCGTCTCCAGGTATACCCCGTTTCTTCTGTGCTTTCTGAAAAGCGGCAGAAACTCTTTCAGAAAAGGCGCGTACAGGAGCGGCTCCCCGCCCGTAAGGGTAAGCTCGTTGTAGCCCTCCTCAAAATCAAGGATCTTCCCCAGAAGGGCCTCTTTTGAAAAAGACTTGTAGCTTTCCAGAAAGGTATCGCAGTAGCCGCAGTCAAGGTTGCACCCGTAAAAACGCACGAAGAGCTGCCTGCTCCCGGCGAACGGCCCTTCACCCTGATAAGACAAAAATATTTCCGAGATCTTTGCTTGTTCCATAACGTCAAGTCACCGGTTAAATGCATGGAGCATCGAGCATGGAGAAACGAAATCCCCAACGATGCGGGGCTGGAAAGCCCCGCCTATTCGGAGGGAGGGCGTCGCCAACAGCCACACACACGAATAGGCGGGACATTCTTGTCCCGCAAAACGTCTGTTCGTCCGCCACTCACTCCGAACTCCGAACTACGAACTAACTGCCCATCGGATCCCGAACCCCCGCTTCTTCAAACGCCCGCCTGCGGAAGAGGCACGACTCGCATGTTCCGCAGGGCTTTTCGCCGCCGCGGTAACAGCTCCAGGTGTATTCAAAGGGGACGCCGAGGCGGCTGCCGGTCTCGACTATCTCCTTTTTGGTCCTGTCGATGATCGGGGTGACGATCCTGACCTCGCGCCCCTCGCTTCCCCGTTTGGTGCCGCGCCGGACCGTCTCCCGGAAGCTTTCGAAAAACTCGCTCCGGCAATCCGGATAATTTGAGAAATCCAGCTGGTGCGCGCCTATGAACACCGCTTCGGCGCCGATGGCCTCGGCGTATGAGACGGCAAAACTTAAAAAGATGATGTTCCTCGCCGGAACGTAAGTAGCAGGGATCTCGCCGCCGCCGCTTACGGAACCAGCGGGGACGGCGAAGCCCCCGCGTTTTGTTTCACAAAGTGAAACAGTGGGGATGGCTCTTGCCTCATCAAGAAGAGCGCTTCCCTTCCATGGCAGAGATATCTTCAATATCCGATACTCCGCTCCGGCCGCTTCGGCGATCTTCTTCGCGAACTCGAGCTCCTTCGCCGCCTTCTGCCCGTAGTCAAAAATAAGCGCATGGCACTCATATTCTTCCTTCGCCATGTACAGCGTAACCGCCGAATCCACCCCGCCGGATAATAGTACAACTGCTTTTTCCATTTTACTGCTCAAAATATGTCGCCAAGGCCGAATCCGTTTCCCAGACAGTCACTTCCTTGACATTCAGCTCAGGCCGGCCGGCGGATATCCTTTCGTGGATATACCGGGCGATGTTCTCGGAGGTCGGGTTGACTTTTGTAAAATATTCGATCTCGTTCAGATGCTTGTGATCCAGATCTGCCAGGATGCCGTTCAGGGCGCCTTTAAGCTCCTTGAAATCCACGACCATACCCATCCCGTCGAGCTCTTCCGCGCAAGAGGCGACCTCAACGCGCCAGTTGTGGCCGTGCAGTTCCTCGCATTTGCCCCTGTACCCCCTTAAACTGTGAGCGCCGCTGAATTGTGATATGACTTTTACTGTGTACATAATTACTCAAAATACCTCGCCGTCACCTCGCCCCATTTTCCCTGCGCCTTCAGTATGAAATCGCAGACTTCCCTTACCGCTCCGTGTCCGCCGTTCTTTTTCGTCATGAGGTGGGCGAAGGGCTTGACCTCTTCCATGGCGTTCGGGGGGCAAACGGCCAGGCCCACCCTTTTGAGTGGCGGTATGTCGATGACATCGTCCCCCACAAAGCAGATCTCTTCGTCTTTCACCCTGAACCTTTTCCGTATCTTCCGAAAGGCTTCGATCTTATAATGAAAACCCTGATAAACCCTGTCTATCCGGAGCTCTTTCGCCCGCTTTGTCACCACGCGCGACTTCTTTGCCGTCAGGATCACGCACTTGATCCCCGAACGTTTCACCAGGGTTATCCCGAGGCCGTCGTTGACGTCGAAATTCTTCAGCTCATCCCCGTAATTGCCGTAAATGATCCTGCCGTCGGTAAGGACGCCGTCCACATCCAGCACGAGAAGCTTTATCCTTTTAGCTTTTTCGATAAGATCGGGGGAATATCCGTCAGACATTTTGTCACCTTTCTTTCGGGTCACCCCTCGACTTCGCTCGGGGCAGGCGGGCCACGCTCTTCACACAAGTCCCGCCTTGAGTATGTCCTGGACGTCCAGCACGCCCACCGGGCGGCCGCGGTCGTCGACGACCGGGATCTCGTCTATCCGGCGGGCGGTCAGGATCTTGAATGCTTCCGCGGCAAGGCGGTCCGGGGTGATCGTCACCGGGGACTTTGTCATTACATCGCTTACTTTCCGGTTCAGGAGGTCCTTCCCTCCCTCGAAATGCCTCCTCAGGTCGCCGTCGGTAAAGATCCCGACCAGCTTCCCCTTGCCGTCGATGACGCTCGCGCTTCCCGCGCGCATCTTAGTGACTTTGAGAAGCACCTCTTTTATCCTAACGCTCCCTTTCACGATCGGGGTCTCGGATCCGGGCCTCATGATGTCCCGGACCTTCAGAAGCAGCCGCTTGCCGAGCGCCCCGCCGGGGTGGTACAGGGCGAAATCTTTTGGTTTGAAGTCCTTTTTCTCGAGAAGGGCGACCGCAAGGGCGTCACCGATGGCAAGCATGGCGGTCGTCGATGTCGTCGGGGCCAACCCCATCGGGCAGGCTTCTTTTTCCACGAAACTGTCGATAACAAAATCGCTGTTCGCCGCCAGTGTCGATCCTTTGTTCCCCGTCACGGCGACGAGCTTCGCCCCGATCTTTTTTATGATCGGGATCATCTTGACCACTTCTTCCGTTTCGCCGCTGTTGGAGAACGCTATGATGATGTCGTCGCGGACAACGCGTCCGAGGTCGCCGTGAAGGGCTTCCGCCGGATGAAGGTAAAGCGACGGCGTGCCCGTTGAAGACATGGTCGCGGAGACCTTCTGCGCGATGAAGCCGGGCTTCCCCATGCCGGTGACTATAACGCGCCCGTTGCTTTTCGCCAGAAGATCGATTATCGCCGCGAAATCCCCGTCGATCCTGTCCGCGAGCTTCGCTATCGCCTTGCTCTCGTTGAGCAGCACCTTTTTAGCCCTGGAAACACTCATATCTTTTTCACTGCCTTTTCTATTCGCTAGACCGAACTCCGAACTATTAACCTCAGCCCCTGGCGATGCGGGGCTGGAAAGCCCCGCCTATTCGAGCGGGGAAACACTACGAACTACGAACTCCGAACTCCGAACTACCATATCTTTCTCACTGCCTTTTCTATCTTTTTGACCTCGCTCAGATAACCCTCAAGATCGCTCAGCCTCAGCATGTTGGGGCCGTCGCTCATCGCCTTGCGCGGATCCTCGTGCACCTCCACGAACAGCGCGTCGCAGCCGGCGGCCACGGCGGCCCTGGAAAGCGGCAGGACGTAACCGGATTCGCCGCCGCTTGATGTGCCCTTGCCTCCCGGCATCTGCACCGAATGGGTAGCGTCATAGACGACCGGATACCCCGTCCGCCCCATTATGACGATCGCACGGAAATCGTTGACCAGCATGTTGTACCCAAAGGTGGTCCCCCTTTCGGTAAGCAATATATTCCTGTTGCCGGCCGATTCTATTTTTTCGACGACATTATCCATCTCTCGCGGCGACATGAACTGCCCCTTCTTGACATTGACGGCTTTCCCGGCCTGCGCCGCTTTGAGGAGGAGATCGGTCTGCCTGCACAAAAACGCCGGTATCTGCAGCACGTCGAGGACCTCCGCCGCGGGCTCTACCTCCTCGACGCGATGGACGTCGCTCAAAACAGGCACACCCAGCTCAGCGCGTATATCGCGCAGGATCTCAAGGCCCCTCTCCGCCCCCGGCCCCCTGAAAGAACTAACGGAACTCCTGTTGGCCTTGTCATAACTTGCCTTGAATATGAACGGCACGCCAACCCTTCCCGCGACCTCCTTTATCCCCCGCGCGTGCTCCATGGCACTTTCAGCGCCTTCGATCACACACGGCCCCGATATAAGCACAAGAGGATGGCCTTTGCCGATGGTTATGTCGCGTATTTTCACGAGTTTAGTATTCATCGTTATGAGTTCGGAGTTCGGAGTTCGGGGTTCGGAGTATTTTCAGCTTGGAGTCAAAAGGCCGAACAAAAAAACTTCCACCCCAATGACACTCCGAACTCCGAACTCCGAACTCCGAACTAAAAAACTATTCCCCTCCCCTCGCCATGATCTCCCTAACCCTCTCCAGATCCTCCTCGGTATCGACGCCGATAGTATCATGCCGCGTCTCCACTGTCTTTATCTTGTAACCGTGTTCCAGCGCGCGCAGCTGTTCCAGCCTTTCGTTACGCTCCAGGGCGGATTTGGGGAGATTCGTGAAGGTGAACAGGAAATCCCTGGTGTACGCGTACAGCCCGATATGCTTGAAATACATCCCGCTTATATCCAGCAGGTCCGCCTCGCCCGCGCCGGCCTCCTCGCCGCCCCGGCAGATGTAAGGGATCGGGCTCCTGGAAAAATACAGGGCAAACCCCCTTCTGTCCACTACGCACTTGACCACATTGGGATCGGTTATCTCCTCTTTCTTATGGATCCTCTTGATGAGCGTGGCCATCTGGATGTTCCTTTCATACTCGAACACCCGCGCCAGCTCATCCACCATCATGGGATGTATGAGCGGCTCGTCGCCCTGGACGTTGATATAAACGTCGGCATCGACGGTATTCGCCACCTCCGCGATCCTGTCCGTGCCCGAGGGCTGTTCCGGTGATGTGAAAACGGCCTTGCCGCCGAAAGATTCGACGGCTTTCTGCACCCTTTCCTTGTCCACCGCGACTATGACCTCGTCGACGTCATGCGCGCGCTTGACCCTTTCCCAGACGTGCTGGACCATGGGCTTGCCTTCTATCTTCGCCAGGACTTTCCCCTTAAGCCTGGTCGAACGCCACCTCGCGGGTATCACGGCCACGATCTTCATTGTCACACCTTTCCGTTTTGTTTTTTAAATTAAATATCAAAAATCAAATATCAACCCCAAACCACATTGGGTATGGGGTTAATTTTTGATTTTTGATTTTTTCTCATGCCCCTGCCTCAACCCCCTGCGGTCTCCAGCCTCAACTTTTCCAGCAGCTCTTCCTTCTCCACGGTCGCCACGCCGACCTTGCCTACGACGATGCCGGCGGCGCAGTTCGCGATATGCGCCGCGACGAGCGGAGAGGCGCCGCTTATAAGCGCCAGCGTGTACACCGCTATGACGGTATCCCCGGCGCCCGATACGTCAAACACTTCCTGGGCCAGCGTGGGGATCCTGCGAGGGTCCTTGCCCTTCTCGAAGACCATCATCCCTTTCTCCCCGAGCGTGATGAGCAACACTTCGAGGCCCAGCTTTTTAAGGAGCCGCTCGCCGCCCTTCATCAACGCCTCGTGATCATCAAAGGGGAAACCCACGGCTTTCCCGGCTTCGTGATGGTTAGGCGTCATCACGCTGGCCTTCTTGTAATATGAAAAATGGCTTTCCTTCGGGTCCACCGCAACGATCTTCCCGTGCCTCTTTGCCAGTGGGACCACCATTTTCAGTAGGGTTGGGGTGATGACCCCTTTCCCGTAATCCTCGATTATCACGCCGTCGACATCCCTGATGTTTTGCCCGAGATAATCCCGGATCTTCGCCAGATGCTTTCCCGCAAGCTGGCCGGTACGCTCCCTGTCGATGCGGACGATCTGCTGCTGGTGCGCGATAACACGCGTCTTGAGGATGGTCGGGCTTTCCCTGTCAGTGATGATCCCTTCCGTGGAAATATTCCTTTGCTCAAGCTGGTCTTTCAATATCCCGGCCTTTTCATCCTCCCCGACAAGACCCACCAGGAACACCTCGGCGCCGAACTTCGCGAGGTTGCCGGCCACGTTGCAGGCCCCGCCGGGCATGTAGTCTTCATTCTTGACCCACACGACCGGAACGGGCGCTTCGGGAGAGATGCGGGAGACATCCCCCCAGATAAACTGGTCAAGAAGAAGGTCCCCTATGACTATCAGTCTTTTCCCGCGAAACCTCTTTACAACATCCGCAAAAGTAGAATACTTGTACCGCCTCACCGTCTTTCCCCTAAGTTAAACATCCGCGACCATCCGCGTTTGATCTGCGTTTATCCGCGTTCTCAAAGGTGCGCGTTTATCTTTGCAATTATATCATTTTTCGGCACCGCCCCCACGACCTTCTCCTGCACTTCCCCGTTCTTGAAGATCATCAGGGTGGGTATATTCATGACACCATAAATGGAAGCCGTCTGCGGCCCTTCTTCGACGTTCAGCTTGCAGACTTTCAGCCTGTCCTTATATTCGCCGGCTATCTCCCCGATCATCGGGGCGATCATCCTGCAGGGCCCGCACCACTCCGCCCAGAAATCCACCAGCACCGGCGAATCCGACTCAAGCACCTCCTGCCTGAAATTTTCATCATTTAATACAATTTCCAGCTTCTCTCCCATGATCCTCTCCTTGGTTTATAACCCCATTCGAATTGCTATTATAATACTAATGCCTAAATGGAGCAAGAACTAAAAGAGTCTCTTTCTCACTTTTTTTGCAATTCACATATAATTGCGCCGCAGTATCCCCCCAGCCGCCTCAACCACTTCTTCGACCGTGATCGCCTTAAGGCACGCGAAATCCTTCTCACACAAGTGCGCCAGGCAGATCTCACAACCAACGTCTTTGTGAAGAACTACATCTTTCTCCCCCAGCGGCCCCCATCTTTTGGGGGAGAGCCCGGGATCCTTGCGGCCGAAGATGGCTATGACAGGTGTCCCAACGGCCACTGCCACGTGCACGGGGCCGGAATCGTTGGAGATAAAGAGGCGGCACCTTGAAAGGAGTTCCGCAAGCTCCCCTACCAGAAGCATGCCAGTCAGGTCCGCCGCTTTGCGCTTCATCTTAAAAAGTACCTGCTCGCTGAACTCCGCCGTTTCGTCCCCTCCGACAAGAACGATATCAGAGCGGTACTTTTCGGACAGGATATCCGCAACCGCCGCGAACCTTTCGGAAGGCCACCTTTTCGACGGGCAGCTCGCTCCGGCGTGGACGGCTATGATACTTTCCCCGACACCGGAATCCTTCAAGACGGAATCGACCAGGCGCCTGTCGTTATCGGTCGTAACCATGTAAGGCAGGCGGCCGGCTTTCGAGGTATCGAACCCGGCACGTTCCAGAAGCTCAAAATTATAATCGACCTCGTGCTTATCGCCCTTCTGCTTGAGGTGCGGAACCCTTTTGGTAAGAAGCCGCCCCATATTCCTGTCGTACCCTATCCTAGTCCGTATCCCCGCCATGAACAGCATCATGTGCACCCTGTTGGTGGGGTGAAGCGCTATCGCCGTGTCGAACTTTTTCTTCCTCAGGCCGAAGGCGAATTTAACCGTGCTCCAGAAGCTTTTCTGAAAACCGTACTTGTCGTAGGTTATGACCTCGTCGAGGTCCGGGTTGTTCGCGACCGCATCACGGTTTTCGGGCCTTACCATGAAAGCGATATACGCCTCAGGATACTTCTCCCGCAAAAACCGTATCACCGGCGTGGAAAGCACCACGTCGCCGAGGCGGTCGGTGCGGGTTATCAGGATGCGTTTGGGTTCCATGTCCTTCCCCTCACCCCTCCCCCACAAGCACATCCACCGCCGCCCTGAACACATTCTCGACGGTAACGCGGGAGATGCATCCCTCTTCAGGGCCTTTGGCGCAGAGGGGCCTGCCGCATGGGCGGCATGGGACGTCCGGCTTGATGACCCTGCTTCTATCGGCAAGGGGACCGTATTTCCGTTCGTCGGATGGCCCGAATATCGCGACCGTAGGCGCGTTGACCGCGCTTGCCACGTGCAGGGGGGCGCTGTCGTTTGTTATCACGAGGTCCGCGCGGCGCATCAGTTCCGCGAGGGCCCCTATGGAGGTCTTGCGGCACAGGTCCGTAACGGGCTCTTTCACGCGCTCGATAAGGCGGCTGACAGCTTCGGCGTCGTCTTCGGTGCCCGTCATGAACACCCGGCATCCAAGCTCCGAGACCAGCCTGTCCGACAGGGCGGCGTATTTCGCCTCATCCCACCTTTTAAGGTGACTCTTGGCTCCCGGGTTTATCACAACTGTTTTCCGTCCCTCTTCAGGCGCCATCACTTTGCCGATATAGTTTTTCTCATCATCCATCACCGGAATAAAAAACCTTGTATCAGAGAAAGGGTCCACCACCAGGCCAGCCAATGTCGAAAGATGCTCATCCCTCTTGTGAAGCGCGGGCATCCTCCGCACGAACGCGCGCGGGCGGAACTTCGCCCCTATGAGATACGGAACAAGCGACTTCTTCAGGTCCACTACGAGGTCGTACCTCCTGCGCCTGAATTCAAATACCTGCCGCATCCTGCCCAAAGCGCCGCGGCAACTTTTGGCATCGATGACTTCCCGCACAGCCGGATGGGCAGTAAATATATCCCGTCCCGGGGCACCGGTAACGACATCGACGCGCGCCCCGGGAAATTCGTCATGCAGTTTTTCAAGAACAGGGGTAGTCAGTATGATGTCACCCAGATTGCTCAGGGTTATGAATAGGATCGTTTTTATTTGGTTCTTGTCTGTATTCATGTCACTTCGGATTAAAAAAGTTCGCCATCTGGGGGCAAGGGCAGGCACAGAGGCCTGCCCGTCGTCGACAGCGCTTCGCCGGGCAAGGGCAGGCACAGGGGCCTGCCCCTACATGCAATTAGGCCACTCCGAACTATAACCACCCGACAGCACCTCCTCAGCCGCTTTGAACACCTCATCTATGGTGATCGATCTCATGCACTTATAATCTTTCGCGCACTTCTCGACGTAACAGGGGATGTCGCAGCCGACGTCCTTGTGGATCACGATGTTTTTGCCTTTGCCGCGGGGGCCGGTTATTTCCGGTGAGGTTGGGCCGAAGAGGGCTATGGTTGTTGTGCCGGTTGCCGATGCAAGGTGCAGGGGACCGGAATCGGCGCTTATGACGAGGGCGCTTCTTTTGAAGAGAGCGGCCAGGTCGTTTAGTCCCGTCTTCCCCGCTACCGTGTAACAGCGGAGCGAGGCGATTTTTGAGGCGATATCCCCCGCAAGCCCAATGTCCTTTTTCGCGCCGGTTATCATTATCTCGATGTCGTCAAAACGCTCGAGGATCTTTTTTGCCAGTCCGGCGAAACTATCCGCGGGCCACCTTTTTGGACCCCAGTTCCCGCCGGGGTTGATCGCCACCATCCTCCGGGCGCCCCCTCCCGCTCCGGCAAGCACCGCGCCGGCCCTTTTCTCGTCTTCCGCGCTGACAAAGTATTCACATGTGCCGCCTGGGTTTTCCGCGCCGACCGCCTCCGCCAGTTTCAGCATCGCGTCTGCCCTGTGCAGACGGGTTGCCGGGGGCTCCACCTCCCGCGTAAGCTTCGCGCCCTTCCCCGCGAACCCGATACGTTCGGGG
>JAUWWB010000065.1 GCA_030617085.1 Candidatus Omnitrophota bacterium | reverse complement strand
CGGGTGGAGGAGGGCGGATGTTCTCTTAGCGTTTTCCCGGATGAGGCCTTCAGCGTTTCTTATCTTATAGATCATGACGTCGCTTCCATAGGCCGTGAGGTCTTCAGCATAAGGCCGGACTGGGATTCATTCGAGAAAGAAATAGCGCCGGCGAGGACGTATTGCCTCAAAAGGGAGGCGGAAGCGCTGTTGCGGGCCGGCCTGGGTCAGGGAGCCGATCTTGAGAATACCCTGGTCATGGACGATGACGGTCCTGTCGGAACGAGCCTGCGCTTTTCCAACGAGCCCGTGCGCCACAAGGTCCTTGACCTGATAGGGGACCTTTACATGCTGGGCCGCCCCGTCATCGGACGCTTCGTGGCCGAGAAGTCGGGCCACAGCCTTAACGGGAAGATGGTGAAGAGGATTTACGAAAAGTATGTGGCGGGGCGTTAGTTCGGAGTTCGGAGAAAAATGTAGGGGCAGGCCCCTGTGCCTGCCCTTTACCCTGCGGCGAACAAAGATGGAACCCCATGCTCCTTGCCCCTTGCTTGCGTAATTGCCAAAAGGAGAAGATATGGGTGACAGGGCTATGGACATAAAACAGATCATGGGGCTTCTTCCGCACAGGTATCCGTTTTTGCTGGTGGACAGGGTGGTCGATTATGAGGAGAAAAAGTGGATAAAGGCCGTCAAGAACGTTACGATGAACGAGCCTTTCTTCCAGGGGCATTTTCCGGGCGAGCCGATCATGCCGGGCGTGCTCCAGATCGAAGCGCTCGCGCAGACCGGCGGCATCCTTGCCATGCTGGAAGAGGAAGCAAAAGACAAGCTGGCGTTTTTCATGACGATCAATAACGCGAAGTTCAGAAAACCCGTAGTTCCGGGAGATCAGCTTCTCCTCCATGTAACGATCACGAAGCAGGCCCGCGCCAACATCATCCGGACGCACGGGGAAGCCAGCGTCCGAGGCAAGGTCGTCTGCGAAGCGGACCTTATGTTTAGTCTTGTCGATAAAAAAGAAATCCAAACAGTCAAATGAAGAAAGTAGGATTGATCGCGGGAGGCGGAACCCTTCCCCTGGAGTTTGTCCGGTCGGCGCGGAGACTGGGAGTAGCCGTGGTGGTGTTTGCCATTCAGGATATGGCTTCGCCGCGGCTCGAGGAAGAGGCCGATAAAGTATACCGGCTGAATGTCGGGCAGTACAAGAAGTTTGCCTTTTTGCTGCTCAAGGAAAGGATCCGGCGCCTGGCGCTGTTGGGCAAGGTGGATAAAGACGTCATCTACAGATCAGGGACGTATGACGAGGAAGCCCGGAACGCGATGAAAGAGCTGAGAGACAAAAAGGACTATTCCATCCTCGAAGAGATCACCAGGCATCTCGGCCGGTTCGGTGTCGAGGTCATTGACGGCACGCGCTACCTTTCCCACCTGCTTCCCGAGAAAGGCGTTTTAAGCCGGACCCTGCCGGATGAACGCGTGGAACAGGATATCGCCTTCGGGTATGAGGCCGCCAGGAAGCTTGCCGGGATGGATATCGGGCAGACGGTGGTCATCAAGGACAAGACCGTTGTCGCGGTCGAAGCCATGGAAGGGACCGACCGGACGATCGCGAGGGCGGGCTCGGTCGCCGGATCCGGCTGCGTCATGGTAAAGGTGAGCCGGCCCGATCAGGATATGAGGTGGGACGTCCCCACGGTAGGCCCGGATACGGTAGCCGCTCTTGCCAAAGGCGCCTTCAGCGCGCTCGCGATCGAAAGCGGCAGGATGTTCCTTCTCGAAAAAGAAAAACTGCTACAGATGGCCGATTCGGCGGGCATTGTTGTGAAGGCAATTTAACCACCATCCACCAATCTGCTTATCGCTTCGGCGGCTCTCCTGCTGGCTCCTTTTTCTCCGAGGGAATGTTTGACCTTTCTCAGTTCTTCTGTGGCTTGTCTCATGCGGGAATCGTCGTTTATTATTTCCAGCGTTTTTCCTGACAGTTTTTCGGGCGTAAGGTCTTTTTGAAGCAACTCAGGGGCGATCTCCTTTCCGGCTATGATGTTGGCCAGGCCGATGAAAGGTGTCCTTTTGAAGGCGCGGGCAAGGACATATGTCAGCGGGCTTGTGCGGTAGACGATCACCATCGGCTTTTCCATGATCGCCGTCTCCAGCGTGGCCGTGCCGGATGTGACGATGGCGAAATCGCAGCGGTCCAGGCAGGCGAACGTGTCGTCCGTCAGCCGGGAGATCGAGAGGCCCCCGTGGCGGGCCAGGGCCGAATCATACAGGGCCCTGCCGACATTTGAGTTTTCCGCGACTATGAAACGGGCGTCTTCACGGCATTCACGTATCTTCTCTGCCGCGTCAAGCATGGTGGGGAGCATGTTCAGTATTTCGCTTTCGCGCGAACCGGGGAGAAGGGCGATGGTTAGTTCGCCTGTCCCGAGCGAAGTCGAGGGGTGGTCCGGTGTTATGGGTGATGGGGCTTTGTCTACCAGAGGATGGCCCACGAATTCGCAGTCTATTCCGTGTTCTTTCAGAAGCCTTTGTTCGAAATCGAAAAGGACGAGGGCTTTGTCCACGTAATTCTTCAGTGATCGTATTCTCCAGCTTCCCCATGCCCAGACCTGGGGAACAATATAGTAGACCACCGGTATGTTACTGCGGTGAAGAAATCGGGCTAACTTGAGGTTGAATCCGGGGTAATCGACCAGGATCGCCAGGGTGGGTTTCCTTTTCCGGACGTTATCGATCACGTTCCTGTACTGTTCGCGGATAATGGAGAGTTTTTTGACGGCTTCCCAGACCCCTACTATGGAGAGCTTCCGGACATGCTCTATGAGTTCTACGCCCTCGCGCTCCATGCGATCGCCACCGATGCCCCAGAAAGAGACATCAGGCAGCAGCTTTTTGAGCTCTCCAAGGACTTCCCCCCCGCGCATGTCCCCGGAAGGCTCGCCGGCGATAATGAGGATGTTTTTTTTCATCGCAGAAGTGCAAGTTGTTCGCCCGCCAGAGGGGGCGTCTACGGTTCCGACCCCAGTAACTACGAACTACCCCCGTCACAGGATCGTCTCGTTGCTGTTGATCTTATCCAATATGTCGAGAGCCACCTGAAGGGCTTCCCTGCCTTCCTGTCCGGAGACCATCGGTCTTTTCCCGTTGCGGACGCAGTCGATAAAAGATTTAAGTTCGACTTTGAGGGGTTCTTTTTTCTTGATCTTGATCTTTTCCTTATGGAGTTTTTTCCCGGACCTCTGGAAGAGAAAGGCTTCCTGGTGCATGTAGTCCAGGAGTATGTAAGACTGTTCCTGGAAGATGCGGATCTTGCGGGTTTCCTCTTTGGTCACCCTGCTGGCCGTGATATCCGCTATCACGTTGTTCTGGAAAGTCAGGCGCACGTTGGCGAGGTCTTCGTGGTCCGAGACGGTGCTTATCCCGACGGCCTCGATATTTTTCACCCCGGAATGTACCAGGCCCAGGATAATGTCGATATCGTGGATCATGAGGTCAAGCACGACGCCCACGTCTTTTATCCGCTTTTTCTTGTTGATGGACCCGAGCCTCTGGCATTCGATGAACCTGGGTTTAAGAAGCAGGGGTTCAACCGCGCGGACGGCGGAGTTAAACCTTTCGATATGCCCCACCTGTATTATTAGGTCCTTTTCCCCGGCCAGTTCGATCAGCTCATCGGCTTCTTCCATGGTCCTTGTGATCGGCTTTTCGATCAGGACGTGGATGCCCGCTTTCAGAAAATCTTTCGCCACCTTGTGGTGGTGGATGGTGGGAACGACTATGCTGACGGCATCGGTCTTATCAAGAAGGTCGTGGTAGTCGACAAAATAGTCCGTGTTATACTTTCTGGCTATTTCTTTGGCCGCTTTTTTGTTTATGTCGCAGACGCCGATGAGCGAGATCCCGCATTTTTTCTTTATTGCTGAATATACTTTCGCGTGGAGAGAACCGAGATGCCCCGCCCCCACGACGGCTACACGAAGTTTGTCCATGGATTGTCCTGTGTTTTCAAAAGTAGTTGCCAATGTTTTGTATGAGATTATATCATTATTACTTATTCAGGACAAGGACAACTTCCCGGCGCCGCAGGAGGGGCGAAAGGGCGAAAGGCTCGACAAGCGGGGGTATCTGTGTTAGAATCTATCCGGTCATATAATATGTTTAAATAACCGAAAGTCGTGTTATGATGAAGAACTATGGCAGGTTTGTTAAACTTCTGCGTCCGCACGGCGGCACCTTCGCCATGGCGGTGGCTTGCATGGTCCTATCGACGCTTTTCAGCGCCTCTCCGCTGGGGCTGATCATCCCTCTGGTCGATAAGATCATGACGGGCAGGCAGATCGTTATCCCCGCGGGGGTGGATGCGCCACAGATACTCACGAACGTTGTCCAGCGGATCAATGAGCTGCCGCCATTGAAGCTCCTCAATATCATGAGCGTCATGGTGGTCGTGCTGTTCCTGCTCAAGGGGCTTTTCGTGTTCCTGCAGACATATCTCATGAGCGACGTTAGCCAGAAAATCGTCCGGGACGTGAAGAACATGATCTACAGGAAGTTCCAGGACCTTTCCATGGACTTTTACAACCGCAACTCCACGGGGCAGCTGATGTCGCGCATCACCTATGACGCGGCGGTGATCAGGGACGCGATAAGCAGCGGCCTGGCGGATACGTTCTACCAGCCGATACAGCTGATCTTCTACGCCGGGGTGCTGATCAGCGTCAAAGTGTATTTCGGCGTTCCCTGGAACATCATAGTCGTCAGCCTTGTTCTGTTCCCTCTTATCCTCTATCCCGTCGTACGGATAGGTAAAAGGCTGCGGAAGATCAGCAAAAGTTCCCAGGAGAAGATCGGCGACATCAACAACATGCTTCTTGAGACCATATCGGGAATCAAACTGGTGAAGTCGTTCGGCATGGAAGATTACGAGTTGGAGCGCTTCAAGGGGCATAACCAGACATTTTATAAACTGAACATGAAGTCCGTCAAAAGGATGAAGATCATAAGCCCTCTGACCGAAAGCATGGGCGTGGTCTGTGTCGCGGTGATACTGTGGATGGCCGGGAAGAGCATAGTCAGCGGGGATCTGTCCGCCGGGGTTTTCACCGCGTTTCTCGCGGCCATATTTTCCATGATGAAGCCGGTCAAGAAGCTGAGCAATGTTTACGGGATAAACCAGCAGGCGCTTGCCGCCGCGGAACGCATATTCCAGTTGATGGATGAGCCAGTCACCATCAGGGAGAAACAGGACGCCGTTCGGCTTGGCTCCTTTGAGAAGGGCATAACGCTGGAGGGGATCTCCTTCAAATACGATAAAGAAAACGTCCTTGAGGATGTGGACCTTACGATCAACAAGGGCGAGGTGGTCGCGCTTGTCGGCCCGAGCGGCGGGGGAAAAAGCACCCTTGTCAACCTGATCCCGAGGTTTTACGATCCCTGTCAGGGAACCGTCCGAATTGACGGGAAAGACCTGAAGGACATATCGATCAGGTCCCTCAGGGGAAAAATAGGCCTGGTGACCCAGGAAACGCTTCTTTTTAACGATTCGGTAAAGGCCAATATCAGCTACGGGCACGAAGGGATCGACGAGGAACAGCTTGTCCGGGTGGCTAAAGCGGCGAACGCTCACCGGTTCATCAAGGATTTCCCGGACGGATACGACACCGTGATCGGGGAAAGGGGCCTCAAGATATCGGGCGGGCAGAGACAGCGTATAGCCATTGCCAGGGCCGTCTACAAAAACCCCCCGATCCTTATCTTTGACGAAGCGACTTCCCAGCTGGATACCGAGAGCGAGAAGTTGGTGCAGGAAGCGATCGAAAACCTGATAAAAGGCCGGACGGTCATCGTCATCGCGCACAGGCTGAGCACGATCAAGCATGCCGACAAGATAGTGGTCCTGGACAAAGGAGGGATCATCGACTCCGGCCCTCACGAGGAGCTGCTTAACCGAAACCATTTGTATAAAAAGCTTTACGAAATGCAGTTCATGGATGAGCGCCGGGGGTGATAGTTCGGAGTTCGTAGAAAAATGTAGGGGCAGGCCCCTGTGCCTGCCCTTTAGCCTGTTGGCTGCTCCCGGTTGGGAAATAAAATGCTTGAAATAACGGACGTTTTTTATATAATATTATTCCAGCGAGTAGTACGTTGTGTCGTGTCGAAATATTAAAGACGGTCTTACCCGTCAGCGCGCGATGAGCCTGTGGGGGCTTTTTAATCGCGTAATG
>JAUWWB010000133.1 GCA_030617085.1 Candidatus Omnitrophota bacterium | reverse complement strand
CGCAACGGGTATTTGGAGAAGGCAGGCTTGCCGCGGCGAGAAGGTATCTGCTAAAATCGCTGTCGGTGTCTTTTGCCATATGGATAGGCATGATGCCGGTGATCGCCTCATACTTTCACATAATAACGCCCTCCGTCGTTCTGGCAAATCTTTTGGCCGTTCCGGCGCTTTTCGTGATGGTGGTGATGGGCTTCGCGTTGCTGCTGGCGGGACTTGCACCTTTTCTGGCGCCGGCCGCGGCCTCCGTAGCAGGCGCGTTGAGCTTTTTCGTCCCCGCTTTCATGAAGGCCATGCAGGCGGTCTCCCGGATCCCTTTCTCGTTCATGAGAGTGTCATCGCCGGACCCGGCGATGCTCGCCGTGTTCTATACCGTTCTGGCAGGGATTATCGTACTTTCCCGCCGCGGGAAAAGACACAATAAGGCCCCCCCGCTTTCGCGGGGGCAGGCTCCTTATCGCGATGTTCCTGCTTTTCGGGGCGAACCTCTTCGTGTGGAACGAAGCCGCGCGCGTGCCGCCGGATTCGCTGCGTATCACATTTTTTGACGCGGGCAAGGCGGACGCTTCTTTGCTGGAGTTCCCCGACGGGAGCGTCATGATGATAGACGGCGGCTCGGGAGGAAAAGGCGGCGGGAGGGACGCCGGGCGCGATATCCTCGCCCCATGTCTATGGCAAAGGGGGATAAGCCGGATCGACTGCGTGCTCCTTACCCATGCCCATGAAGATCACATCGGGGGCCTACCGTACGTGCTGAGGAATTTTGATGTCGGGTCGGTTATCGATGGCGGGGACGTTGCCCGGGACGGTCTTGAAAAAGAAGCCCTTTACCGGGAATTTCGCGCGATAGTTGAAGACAAGAATATACCTCATCTGACGGTAAAAAGGGGGGACGTCATAAAAGGATTCCCGGACACGGATCTCGCCGTTCTAAACTCCCCGGCGGGTAGATCATACGGTGAGGCGAACAATGATTCCATTGTCGTGAAAGCCGTTACTCAAAACGGAAACAGTATCCTATTCTGCGCGGATGCCGAATCAGAGGCAATGAAGGGCATGCTGCGTTTCGGATCTTTACTCGCGTCGGACCTGATGAAAGTTCCTCACCACGGCGCGGGATTGGGCGAGATGTCCATCGTGAAAGAATTTCTGCGCATGTCAAACTGCGCCTGTGCCGTGGCCACAAACCGCGCCGCCCGGTTCTTGAACAAAGAGCTCATGAAAACGTTCCACGCGCACGGGACGCATATTTTCGTAACAGGAGAATCCGGCGCGGTCATCGCAGATGAAACGGACCGGGGTTTTGTGGTGAGGGGGTTCAGTTCGGAGTTCGGAGTGAGCGGGGCGATACGGGTTCGGGATCTCTGGCGGCGAACAGAGTTCGAAGTTCGGAGAGAAATGTAGGGGCAGGCCCCCCGCTTTCGCGGGGGCAGGCTCCTGTGCCTGCCCTTTAGCCTGCGTAGCGAGCAGGGGCATATGTTAAAAATCAAATAGTTGGCTCTTATCCCTTTGACACGATTGTTTTTTGTGCTATAATGTAGAAGCATCAGAAATGGCTATTTGTTAATATAACAAACTTTGGTTTATAAAAATGTTCAGGAAAGGAGTGTGACATGAAGGTTTTCAAGCAGCATCGATTGATCCTTGGCGCCATACTTGCGGTCATGTTGTTTTTCATTGGCGGCGACGCGTATGCCGAATCATATGACTTATACGAGTCGGGGAATATACTGCGCACGTATGCTGACGACGGCAATATTTACGAATATTACGACGAAGATCTGTATCCGGATGACCCGTGGGCGAATTACGGCAGGTTGATCTGGGAGATCCATCCCGCTACGAACACCTATTATAGATATAGATATTTTGATGAGACGGGCATGATGGCTGCCGTCCATTACAAGGAAGAATACACATATGACGAAGCCCAGGAGGACGATATTATTGCCGGGGAGGCCGAAGGAACGCTGGAGGCGACTTACGAGTACATCGATACCGGCTACATGGTCAAGTGGGGGGCCGACGGCACCATAACTACCCTGGTCTCGGACGACGGGGTCACCTGGTACAATAACACCTATCTGGATCCTGCCGACAATATTTTGCACATCTACAATTGGGACGAATACTGGAACCTTATCGACGTGATAAAAGAGTACCCGGACGGAACGATCGAGATCTGCACTCCAGATGATCCCCAGGACCCGGTATGGCCTCTTGATGAAAGACTGGAACCCTCCGAAAGTTTTATAAAAGGCGTCAACATGCCCTGGAGGCAGTACGGCTTTGATATCGGCATGAGCTCGGAGAACGGCGAACACTACGGCTTTTCGAGCAACCTCGCGGACCTTTACGAGAAGATGGATGTGTGGAAAGGTGACTACGTAAGAGTGTTCCTGTTCTGCGACATGAGATCGGGGATCGAATTTGATGTTGACGGGACGCCGCTCGGTTTTACGGATAAGGTATACGAGGACATGCGGGCGCTCCTGAATTGCGCGAAGGCGCTGGGCATAAAGGTGATGCCGACGCTTTTTGATTTCACCATGGCCGACGGCGTTTCGGAAGACGAATACGGCTATCCTCTCGGCGAACACGCCGATCTCATAACGGATGCCGCTAAAAGAGCCGCACTTGTCAATATATTCAGGGATTTTATCATTGAGTTCGGAAATGACGAAGCCGTTTACGCGTGGGACGTAATGAATGAGCCCGAATGCGCCGAGGATAAGGGGACGGTAAGCATCCAGGATCTGCAGACCTTTGTAGGCGACTTTGTGGATATGATACATGAAGAAGCCCCCGGTTCAACGGTTACCCTGGGAAGCTTGAACAAGGAAGACATGCTGAGCTACTGGACGAACATAGGGTTAGATCTTTACCAGTTCCATTATTATGACTACATGGAGGGTTATCACCCGCTGGACTATCTGGCATCGCTTCTCGGCCTTGACAAACCCGTTATCGCGGGGGAATTAAGCTCAACAGATGTTGCTAACAAGCTGGATATACTTAGACAGAACGGATATGCCGGCGGCCTGTTCTGGCAGGATGACAGTACTGATGACGAATGCGCCATCAGCGCTGAGGAGTACCAGGCAATACAGGACTGGTTCTACGGGACGATCACCAACTTCACCTACTATGAGAATGAGTCCGGCATGATGGAGAGCAAGACGGTCACCACGGGGGTGGATGAGTACGGCAATCTTTATTACCACTATATCGATGAAGACTTTGGCGACCGCGGCTACGGCAGGGTGGATAAGCAGGTCCTTGAAACCGCTGACGATGACGACGCTATAGCCTACGTTTATACCTATTACCTAGACACCGAAGTCATGGCAACAAAAGAGTGCTACCAGACGGCAAATTATACTGATCCTTCAAACCCTGTATTCGAGATACTGTTAGTAACGTACGAGTATT